>NZ_JBZQJF010000241.1:0-42193 GCF_059905295.1 Mangrovibacterium sp. | reverse complement strand
CACCGATAGAGCACGGATGTGGTTTGGACATTTGCCCAAGTGCCACCAATAGAACCTGGATGTGGTTTGGACATTTGTCCAAGTGCCACCAATAGAACCTGGATGTGGTTTGGACATTTGTCCAATTGTCACCAATAGCGTATGGATGTGGTTTGGACATTTGCCCAAGTGTCACCGATAGCGTATGGATGTGGTTTGAGCATCTGCCCGAGTGCCATCAATAGTGTATGGATGTGGTTTGGACATTTGCCCAAGTGCCACCAATAGCGTATGGATGTGGTTTGGACATTTGCCCAAGTGCCACCGATAGCGTATGGATGTGGTTTGGACATCTGTCAAAGGTATACCGGGAGAAAAGTTTGGCTGTTCCGGATTCAGGGGGTCTGTCGGATGATTTCGCCAGCTAATGAAAAACAGACATGATTCAGGGGAATCACCAACAGGAATGAAAGTGGATTCTTTTGAATCGGATTGATCCTCCCATTCCGACAAAGTCGGAATTTCCCTCCCTCGCGAGGGAGGGCCAGGGTGCGTACATTAGATACAAAGTAAAAACAGAAGAGACTTTCACAGAAAAGGCTCAAATCCGAAGATCTGAGCCTTTACTATTCCGTTGTTTAATTTTATTTATCCGTTTCAATAGCTGCTAAAATAAACGGTGCAACACCTTTGGTATCGTTGGTGTTGATTTTTTCGGTTGTATAGTATTCGTAGCTTCCGTCGCGATAGGTGGGTTTTCCGCCCAGTCCACAACTTCCGCAAATGTTCACCATGCTTGGTAGGCCGTCGTCGCCGGTTACAATGAACGTTTTTACCATATCGTCGAAGGCATTCGCTGCAATTTCTTTGTACTTCGGATCGAGATAACCCTTTTTAGCTCCCTTGGCGAAAGCATAAATGTACATTGCAGTTCCTGAGCCTTCCAAATAGTTTCCTTCGCGATCTCCCTGATCCAGCACCTGGTACCAGGCACCTGATTTCGGATCGCGAACTTTCAGTAAGGCATCGCAGGTTTCCTGTAGAATTTTAATGATCTCAGGGCGGTCTTTATGATCCTGCGGCAGGTAATCCAGCACATCCACAATGGCCATTACATACCAGCCCATAGCGCGACTCCAGAAGTTCGGCGATTGCCCGGTTTCCGGGTTGGCCCACTTTTGCTCTTTACTCTCGTCCCAGGCGTGATATAGCAGGCCGGTCTTTGGATCTACTGTTTTTTCATGAACCAGCACAATTTCGTGTGCCGCTACATCAAACCAATGCGGAGCGTTAAAGTCTTTCGCATATTCAGCCAGAAAAGGCATTCCCATGTAAACACCATCCAGCCAAATTTGCCAGGGGTAGATTTTCTTATGCCAGTAACCTCCCGATTTTGTTTTCGGGTGCTTTTCCATTTGGCGGACAAATTGCCCGAGCGCTTTTTGGTATTTCAGGTCACCGGTTTTCTCCCATAAGATTAACAGGTTTCGTGCCGGGTTAATGTTATCAATGTTGAATTTGGTTGAATCGTAGCGGGCAACATGGCCGTTTTCATCAACCATTTTGTCCATGTAGGTTTTCATGTAGGCCGAATATTTCGGATCAACATTTCCCAAACGGTCGATGGCCATACCTAACAAAGCAACATCATAGGACCAGCCACGACGTGTTCGTCCATTGTAATAGCCCAGGCTGTCATTTCTGGTCATAACCGCGTCAGCCATTTTAATACTCCATTTGGCTGGAGCTTCAGTTTGTTCTTTGTTTTGTTTGGTTTTTCCCGACGAACATGCCGTGAATAGTACGAGTAAACAGAGATAAGCAAAATACTTCATGTTTGTTTAGTTTTATTATTGAATATTAATTTGGAATTCAAATTCAGCTTGAATTTTGATGGTGCTTTTTAGGCCTGCTAAACACAGAACGAACTCTTTTCATAAAATCCTCTGAAAAATACAACTATCTTTGTGAAATCGTTTACATTTGTTCGGAATTTTTCTATATTAGAACGATAAACGAAATTATAAACCTCAAATATAAATGATCCTATGGCAAGTATGAATGATGTCGCCAAACGGGCAGGTGTTTCAATAGCGACTGTATCGCGGGTTTTAAATAACAGCGAAAGTGTGAATGAAGAAACCCGGATGAAAATTCTTAAAGCCATTAAAGAGCTCAAATATCAACCCAGTCGTGTTGCCAAACGTTTACGCTCAAAAAGCGGTGCCGGTAATTTGTTAGGTGTGTTGATTCCTGATATTCAAAACCCTTTTTATGTGGATGTGCTTCGTGGTATCGAAGATGTTGCCTATGAGAATAATTACGTGATCATTATGTGTAACTTCAACCAGGACGAGAAAAAGGAATCCATGTACCTGGAGATTCTGGAGTCTGAGGCCATTGATGGCTTAATCGCAGCGCCCGCAAATGAGGATGATCAGCGTGTGAAAAAGATTGTTCGCAATGGCTTGCCTGTTGTTTGTGTCGATCGCGGATTAAAAGGAATGGATGTTGATATTGTTTGGGTAAATAATGAGGAAGGAGCTTACCAGGCTGTCAGTTATATGATTGAAAAAGGGTATAAGCGAATTGCTCATATTGGTGGTTTGCCAACAATTCCTTCCAGTCGTTTGAGAAAGGATGGGTACCTGAAAGCGTTAAAGGAAAATGGGATTGAGATTGATAAAGATCTGATTGTGCAGGGTGACTCCAGTTATACCAGTGGTATTCAGTATACTTCCCAATTATTGGATCTTAAAAACCCGCCGGATGCTATTTTTACAGGTAACAACCTGATTACCCTGGGTGCTTTGGAAGTGATCAACGGTCGCAAACTTAATATCCCTGGGGATATTGCTGTTTTAGGTTTCGATGATATGAATTGGTCGAATGCGCTTAATCCGCCACTGACTGCAGTACGCCAACCGGCCTACGAAATTGGTAAGCGGGCAGGGGAGTTGCTGATTCAGCGAATTAAGGATCCGAAACGTCCAAGTATACAGATGACGCTTAACTCCGAATTGAAAGTCCGAAGTTCTTGTTAATGAAAATCGTTTACATTAAATAATGTCCTTTGAAAGAAGACATTATTTTTTTTGTTTTTGTTTGGAAAATGTAAACGTTTACATTATCTTCGAACTGTGTTTTGAAGCTGGATGTGTGTTTTGTAAAATAGGTTTTATTCGTTCGAGATATAACGCACCCGCTAATCAAAACCATTTCAATAACAAGAATAGATGTAAATGAAACTAATCAAATTAAATACGCCCTCGCAATTGGTTATTGGCGATGGGAGTTTGTCGCAGTTTTTTGAAGATTTTCGTGCTTCTGGAATGAAGCGTTTATTTGTATTAACCATCCCGGTTATTCAACCCTTACTTCAAACCTATTTTAATTCGTTAAAAGAAGCTGGTATAGCAGTTGCTGTTAATGAGCAGATTGCTGCAGAACCCAGCTTTGCGGAAGTTGAACAAATTCTGGATGAAGCCCGAAGTTTTAAAGCAGATGCCGTAGCCGGTATTGGTGGAGGTAGTGTGTTGGATGCAGCTAAGTTTATCGCTGCACAATTGAAAAATACCCAAACAACGGCCGAAATTATCGGAATTGGTAATCTGAAAGAACGTTCAACCTATTTGGCATGCTTGCCAACTACTGCAGGAACAGGTAGTGAAGTTTCGCCCAATGCCATATTCCTGGATACAAGCGACAATGAGAAGAAAGGTGTCATTAGTCCTTTCCTGATGCCGGATGCAGCTTATGTAGATCCTCTGTTAACGGTTGGTGTTCCGCCGGCAGTAACTGCTTTTACCGGTATTGATGCTTTTACACATTGCCTCGAAGCATTTATCAACCGCTTTGCACATCCGGTAATCGACCGCTTTGCGCTTGATGGCATGCAACTCATCTTCAAAAATCTGAAGCAGGCATATGACCACGGAGATGATATGGAGGCACGGGCAGCAGTTGCACTTGGAAGTGTTTACGGCGGGATGTGCCTGGGACCAGTAAATACGGCGGCCGTTCATGCATTGGCTTATCCGCTGGGAAGCAAATACAAAATTGCACATGGCTTATCGAATGCTGTGATGTTGCCCTACGTGCTGGAATATAACTTGCCGGCAGCCACCGAACGTTTTGCAATTATTGCAAAAACTCTTGGTGTTGTTGGCTGTACTACTGATGAGGACTATGCAAAAGCAGGTATTGATGCCATCAAGAAATGGATCCTGGATCTGAATATTTCACCAAAGCTTTCAGCCCTGGATATACCGGAAACGGCATTGGAAGATATTGCGGCGTCAGCATTGAAGGTTCAGCGGCTATTGAATAATAATGTCCGCGAAATTGCATTGGAAGATGCCTTGGCTATTTATAAGAAGGCTTTTTAAGATTTACTGAAACTAAATTCACCCGAGATAAGATGAAAAAGAACAACCCATATAAAGGCGTTATTGTGCCGATGATCTCTCCCTTAACCGATGACTTCGCTGTTGATCGGGAAGGAGTAAAACAAATTGTTACAAATTTCTTGAAATACGATGTTGCTCCTTTTATTGCCGGAACAACAGGTGAGGCAAGTTCACTGTCGTTTAAGCAGAAACTTGACCTGGTTGAAGCTACAGTTGAAGTAGCTAAAGACAAGGCTGTAATTTATGCCGGTATTTCATCCAACTGCCTGCCCGAAACAATTGATATGGCAAAGAGTTTTGCTGATGCAGGTGCTGATGTGTTGGTGGCCAATGTTCCTTCGTACTACCCGCTTACGGATGCGCAGGCTGCCAAATACTGCGAGCAACTGGCTGATGCCAGTCCGATTCCTTTGATTTTTTATAACATTACTGCCACAACAGGCTATTCAATTCCATTGGAATTAATTGATCAATTGAGCCATCACCCCAAAGTCGTTGGTTTGAAGGACTCGGAACGCGATGAAGAGCGTTTGGATCAAGCTTTGGACTTGTGGCGCGATCGCGAAGATTTTGTACACCTGATTGGTTGGGCAGCGATGTCGAGCTATGCACTGAAAAATGGTTCCGATGGTATCGTTCCAAGTACCGGAAACTTTGCGCCAGAGTTGTATGCCGAATTGTATGCAAATGCGCTGGAAGGAAACTGGCAACGGGCCGATGAGCTGCAGAAATTAACTAACGAGCTAGGTGCTTTATACCAAAAGAATAGAACACTTGGTGAATCTTTGGCCGCATTGAAAATCATCATGAATGAGCGAGGTTTATGCGGAACACAAGTAATGCCGCCGATTTACAAGGTGGAAAAAGCCGTAGAGGAAGCCTATCGTCGTGAGGTAAATGCCTTTTTAACAACTTCAAATTTGTAAAAAAACTCAACATGAAAAACGATAAAATAGTATTAGCTGTTACAATGGGTGATCCTGCGGGAATCGGCCCCGAGATTGCTGCTAAAGCCTTTGCTGATCCAGCTGTGTTTGACAAATGCAGTCCGCTGTTGGTGGGGAACGTTGCAGTGATGGAAGAAGCAATTAAGCTAACCGCTGTTAATCTTAAAATCAACCCGATTAGCGATGTTAAAGATGCCAAATTGAGTTTTGGTACAATCGATATTTATGATATTCCTGCCGACTTAAGCAAGATTTCTCATGGGAAAGTGACTGCTGAAGCAGGTGATTTGGCTTTTAGAGCTGTTCGCAAAGCCATTGAATTGGCTATGAATGGTGAAGTGGATGGAACTGTAACCGGTCCGATTCATAAAGAAGCAATTAACCTGGCTGGTCATCATTTCTCCGGACACACGGAAATTTATGCTCATTTCACCGATACGAAGAAATACACCATGTTGCTGGCCGACGAGAAGATTAAGGTTACCCATGTGAGTACACACGTTTCACTGCGAAAAGCCTGCGACTTAGTTACTCGTCAACGCGTTTTCGATGTGATCCGATTAACCAATGATGCATTGAAACGCATCGGCATTGCCAATCCGCGAATTGGTGTTGCTGGTTTAAACCCACATGCCGGTGATGGTGGTTTGTTTGGAACTGAAGAAACAGAAGAAATTTTGCCGGCTATCAAAGAGGCAAAGGCAGAAGGCATTCAAGTTGCCGGGCCATATCCTCCGGATACGCTGTTCTCGTTGGCTAATGGAGGTAGTTTCGATGGTTGTGTAGCTATGTATCACGATCAGGGACACATTCCGTTTAAGCTGGTTGGCTTCATCTGGGATGAAGAGAAACAGGCTATGAAAAGTGTGAAAGGTGTGAATATCACATTGGGTTTACCAATTATTCGAACATCTGTAGACCACGGAACAGCATTTGAAATTGCAGGAAAAGGAATTGCCAGCCCTGATGCACTGGTTTATGCAATGGATTATGCGATTAAACTATATCTAAATAAATAAGACTCTGGAAGATGATTGCAGTAATTGCAGATGATTTTACGGGTGCTGCCGAAATTGGAGGAATTGGACTTCAGTACGGATTAAACGTATTGATTGTGACCGAAATATCCGAAGTGGTAAAGCCCGATTTGCTGGTTGTTGTAGCAGATACACGGTCGATGTCAATTGATGAAGCAAAGCTGAGAATTGAGCATTTGACGAAGGGCCTGTTACAACTGAACCCGCAATTTATTTATAAAAAAATTGATTCTGTTTTAAGAGGTAATATATACGATGAATTGCTGGTTCAACAACAGGTTGAAAAGAAAGACCGTGTTGTTATAGTGCCTGCCAATCCGCATTTTAACCGGATTATAAAAAACGGTACGTATTACGTCGACAATGTTCCATTGGCCCAAACCTCGTTTGCAAACGACCCGGAATTCCCGTTAACGTCGAGCGATGTTCGTGAAATTATCGGTGATACACCCTCGCAAATTAAATGCTTGAACTACGACGTTGAAATTCCGGACACTGGCTTTGTTGTTGCGAATGTGAGCACTAACGAAGATATTGAGCACTGGGTTGAGCAGATGGATGATCAAACAGTCTACGGTGGTGGAGCTGGTTTTTTTGATGCGATTTTGCGGCAAAAATTTCAACATCGGGAGCTTGGCGAAGATCTGGAGGCCTCGGATGCACAGAAGACTTTATTTGTGTTTGGTAGTACCTTCCCGAAGACGAATGACTTTATTACAAAGTTGAAGTCTGCTGGTATGATGTTTATTAATCTTTCTGAAGATTATTTTCAACAACTCTGTTGCGAAGCTCAAAATGTGACCGAATTAGCTGAAGATATTGCTTCATGGATAAAAGATGGCCGAAAAGTTGTAGTGACCACAATTTTTACTGATAATTTTGCGGAAACAATGGATCCGGAGACGGTTCGTCGTGAAATAGGTCGACTTGTCGAAAAGGTGTTTGAAATTATTCCTGTTGAAGAATTATATATTGAAGGTGGTGCAACAGCTGCTCAGATAATTAAGAACCTGAATGTATCGAAACTAAAGCCAATTAGGGAGCTTAGTTACGGGATTATTCAGATGGAAGTTGATGGTTATCCCAACCTGAGCCTGATTACAAAACCGGGAAGTTATAAATGGCCCGATAGTATAATTCCCAACACCAATTAAACTGAATCCAAATCAAACAATCGAAAAACCAATAAAACAAAAACTGAACAAATGAATCCTGTGCCTAGCATACATTTTATCGATTACTTCATCATGTTTCTAACCCTGGTCGTCTCACTGGGAGTCGGCTTCTGGTTTTCGAAACGCCAAAAAGATACCAACAACTATTTTAAAGCAGCCGGTTCTATTCCTTCGTGGGCAATCGGTATTTCTATCCTGGCAACCTTAATCAGTAGTATCACATTTTTAGCCTATCCCGGCGAAGGATATACTTCAAACTGGATTCGGTTGGTCCAAGGTTTAATGGTGCCGGTTGTTTTAGTGGCTATTGTTGGCTTTGTTGTTCCCTTATTTCGTCATGTGATCCAGCTGAGTACTTACGAATATTTCGAAAAACGCTTTGGATTTTTTGCCCGGATGTATACGTCGGTGAGCTTCATATTGACTCACTTCTCCAAAATGGGAACCGTTTTCTTCCTGATCTCTTTGGCATTAAGTAAGATGGTGGGACTCGACACAGCTACAATCATCTGGATTATCGGTGCTGCTGTTATCGTTTTAACGCTTTTAGGGGGGATTGAAGCGGTAATTTGGCTCGATGTGATTCAGGGATTTTTGCTGATTGTAGGTGGAATTATTGCGCTGGGTATTTTGTTGTTTACGCCCGAAGGTGGCCCGATGGAAGTATGGCGCGTTGCCATGCAAAATGACCGAATCGGGTTTGGTCCGTTCGACTGGAATTTTGTACACCTTACGTTCTGGGTGATGGCTCTGAATGGTGTATTCTATGCAATTCAAAAATACGGAACTGACCAGACCATCGTTCAACGTTATTTAACGGCTAAAACCGACAAAGCAGCAATCCGGGCTTCGTTGATTGGTGTGCTACTTAGTGTACCGGTTTGGGCAATGTTCATGTTTATTGGTACAGCTCTGTTTTCCTATTACAAAATTACTGGAGATGCCCTGCCTGCAGGGATTGAAGCTGATGCGGTTTTCCCGTACTTCATTTTAACAAAATTGCCAGTCGGGGTGGTAGGATTAATCCTTTCAGCATTAATGGCGGCAGCAATATCGAGCCTGGACTCGGACCTGAACTGTTTGTCGGCTATCCTGATGGAAGACTACTACAAACGCATATTCCCGAACAGTACCGACAAACAGCAACTCCGGATGGGACGCTTGTTTATTGTGTTGGCTGGTTTGGGAGCAATAGCTGTGGCCTTGTTTTACGTTAATGCTGGTAGTGAAGGGGTCCTTGGAATTATCTTCACCCTCTATGCAATTTTCTCAGGCGGTATTGCCGGAATGTTCCTGTTGGGAATTTTCAGCACACGTGCTAACAAGCAGGGCTTATATTGGGGAATTGGTGCCAGCGTATTATTTACAGCCTGGGCATTGCTGACTTCTACACCAATTGGACTGGGCGATAATAAGTCAATTATTCTGGATCTTGGAAATTATAATTATACCCAGCATAAATACATGATTGGCGTGTACAGCCACGTGGTATTGATGGTTGTTGGGTATGTAGCCAGTTTATGTTACAAAGGGCGCGAAACAGATATTTCGCTGACCTGGACTGGTTGGAAACAAAGAAAAAAACAGCTAAACAAAGCATAAAACAGAAAACTAATGAAAATGAAAAATCTACTCGTTGCAGGTTTGGCGCTTTTGTTGTTGGCTTCGTGTCAGCCAAAGGCAAAAAAGGAAGAACCTAAAGGAATGGAATTATTAAAAGTATCAGCTAATCATCGTTTTTTTGAGACCGAAGATGGTAAGCCTTTCTTTTGGTTGGGTGATACTGGTTGGTTACTTTTTACAAAGTTGAACCGCGAAGAGACCGAAAAATATTTGGAAACCCGCAAAGAACAAGGATTCAATGTTATTCAGGTCATGGTATTACACGGCCTGGGGGCGGTGAATGTTTATGGCGATTCTGCCTTGGTTAACCACAATGTGGCTATTCCCAACGTAACTGAAGGGAACAACTTTAGCGATTCTACCCAATATGATTACTGGGATAATATGGATTACGCGATTGACCTGGCTGCTAAAAAAGGTCTGTATATGGCCTTGGTTCCGGTTTGGGGAAATAATGTGAAAGATGGTGGAGTGTCGCGCGAAGAAGCTTCAGTTTACGGCAAATGGCTTGCAGAGCGTTACAAAGACCGGAAAAATATTATTTGGCTGAATGGTGGCGATACCTTTGGAAGCGATTCTACGGCTACTTGGAATATTATAGGAAATGCGTTGAAAGATAACGATCCGAATCACCTGATTACGTTCCACCCTCGTGGTCGTATGCAGTCAAACGACTGGTTTAAGGATGAGCCCTGGTTGGATTTCAATATGATTCAATCCGGACACCGCCGTTATGATCAGGATGATACTGAACGTGGTTACGGACAGGATAACTGGCGTTATATTACCGAAGACTGGGACTTAACACCTGTTCGTCCCACTATTGACGGAGAGCCTTCCTATGAAGGAATTCCACAAGGCTTACATGATACACTGCAACCATTCTGGAACGATGCTGATGTTCGTCGCTATGCTTATTGGTCGGTATTTGCTGGTGCTTTTGGTTACACTTACGGAAGCAGTGCTGTCATGCAATTTTACCAACCTTCTGATAAAGGAGCCGCTTATGGTGCTAAAGAATATTGGACGAAAGCCATTAATGATCCCGGGGCAAATCAAATGAAATATGTGAAAGAGTTGATGTTGTCACGTTCGTATTTTGATCGGGTACCTGATCAAAGCTTAATAGCTGGTGAGAATGGCGAGAAATACGATTTTCTGATTGCAACACGTGGAAAAGATTATGCTTTCATTTATACCTATAACGGCCGCGATATTCCGGTACAGATGGGCAAAATTGCTGGCGATAAAGTGAAAGCCAGTTGGTTTAACCCACGAAACGGACAATTCTCAGAAATCGGAGAGTTCGAAAATACCGGTGTGCAGTCCTTCGATCCTCCGGGAGATGCCGGCGATGGTCATGATTATGTACTGGTACTGGATAGCGTAAAATAGATTGAGCATGAAAAATAGAATATTACTGTTGGTTGTCCTTTTGGGAATCTTGATTTCCTGTTCGAAGGAAAAGGAAGCTTACCTGTTCAGCTCTTTTCGCGAACCGGCAGATAAAGGCCTGTTCTTTGCTTACAGTGAAGATGGCTACCATTGGAAAGACTTGGGGGGTCCATGGTTGGCTCCTGAGGTTGGCAAGCAAAAAGTCATGCGCGACCCATCGGTTGTTCAAGGCCCTGATGGTACATTTCACATGGTTTGGACTTCATCGTGGCGCGGAGATTTAGGCTTCGGTTATGCCAGCTCCAAAGATCTTATTCACTGGTCAAAGGAGCAGCTTATTCCTGTAATGACCGATACATCGACCGTGAACGTTTGGGCACCTGAGCTTTTCTACGATGATGATAATGATCGATTTATAATTATCTGGGCTTCTACTATTCCTTACAAATTTGAAAAAGGTGAAGAAGAAGAAAAGAATAACCACCGGATGTATTATACAACCACAAAAGACTTTAAAAGCTTCACCGATACGAAGTTGTTTTATGATCCCGGTTTTAGTGTAATTGATTGTGTGATCGTAAAACGTGGGGCCAACGATTATGTGTTGGTATTGAAAGATAATACGAGACAAAAACGAAATATTGAGGTTGCCTTTGGTAACAGTCCGTTGGGACCATGGCATGATATTTCCAAACCTTTCACTGGTTTTAAGTCTGAAGGGCCGACGGTTGTGAAAGTAGGGGAAGACTACTTGATTTATTACGATGACTATGGAAACATGCGATATGGATGTGCCCGTACGCGCGACTTTAAATCGTTTGAGGATATCTCCGACCAGGTGACATTACCGAAAGGGCATAAACATGGCACGATTTTTAAAGTAAAACAATCAGTTGTCGATGCTTTATTGAAGCAATCAAAGATGAATAATGAGGATTAGTTGATGTGATAACAGGAATTCGGTTAACAATTGAAAAATTGATCGGATTCCTTCTTTTTGAAAACATTTAGTAAAACAATCAGAAACATGAACTTAGGAAAGAAATTAATCAGCATGGTTTTTCTGGCGTCAGCCTTTACCGGCTTTTCACAGGCCCAGGAATTACCACATTATACAGGCGAAAAATTAAACAATCCCGATTATCACCACGGACAGCTGTCACCGGTGTTGGGAGTACACAATATTGAAACATTCCGGGCGAATCGCGAATTTCCTAATCTGGCCGATAGTTTGGGGTGGACCTACAACCATGCGCCCATGCTGGCCTACTGGAATAACACCTTCTTTTTGGAATATCTGAGCGATCCGGTTGGTGAGCACATTGCTCCCGGAGCCACCTTGCTGCAAACATCCAGCGATGGTACTGAGTGGTCGAAACCGAAAGTGATTTTCCCACCTTACGACATCCCCGACGGTTTTAGCAAAGAAGGTGATACCGCAGTAGCACATAACCTGAAGTCGGTGAATCACCAACGTATGGGTTTTTATGTGAGCTCAAACAACAAGCTGTTGGTGTTGGCTTACATTGCTATTTCTCTCAACGAAAAAGACAGCCCGAACGATGGTAACGGTATTGGTCGTGTTGTTCGCGAAATTAAGGCTGACGGTAGCTACGGACCAATCTATTTTATTCGCTATAATCATGGTTGGAATGCCAAAAATACCAGTCTTCCTTTTTATACAAAGAGTAAGGACAAAGCTTTTGTTAAGGCTTGTGATGAACTGCTGAACAACCGTCTGATGGTTCAACAATGGAATGAGGAAGCAGATCGTGACGATCCGTTGATTTCGTTGAAAGGAGATTATAAAGCGTTTAACTTTTATCATTTGCCCAATGGGAACGTAGTCGGTTTGTGGAAACATGCTTTAACGGCAATTAGTGAAGACGAAGGTAAGACCTGGACGCATCCAACCCGTGCTCCGGGATTTGTAAACAGCAACGCCAAAATTTGGGGACAACGCACTTCTGATGGTCATTATGCAACGGTTTACAATCCATCTGATTTCCGCTGGCCTCTGGCTATTTCAACAAGTACTGACGGATTGAACTATACCAACCTGTTGCTTGTAAACGGGGAAATCTCGCCGATGCGCTATGGTGGAAATTATAAATCCTACGGTCCACAGTATGTCCGCGGAATTGCCGAAGGAAACGGAACCCCGCCAGACGGCAACCTGTGGGTTACTTATAGCATGAACAAAGAAGATATTTGGGTTTCTAAAATACCTGTTCCGGTTATTGATCGGGAAGCATCTGATGTAAATGACATTTTTAATCAGATGCCGGAAGGTAAAGAGTTAGACCGTTGGAACATTTTTAGTCCGGTTTGGGCTCGTGTGCAAGTGGAAAAAGATGATGAAGGAACGCGCTGTCTTGTTTTGAACGATCAGGATGAATTTGATTATGCCAAAGCAGAACGTCTTTTCCCGCGTGCAGCAAATGTGGCTGTCGAGTTTAAGCTGAAACTTGCCCAAAACGACCACGGAAAATTGGATGTTGAGTTGGTTGATGAAAAAGGGACTGCGGCCTTACGTTTATGTTTTAATGCTGAAGGTCAACTGCAGCAAAAGAATGGTTATCGCATGAAAAACATCATGAGCTATGAAGCCGGGAAAGAATATGATATCCGGATTGAACTGACAGCCGGGAATCGCTTTTACCATGTATTTGTAAATGGTGAAAAGAAGTCGACAGGCCTTTGTTTTGCGCCTGTTCATGCAGTGGAACGCGTGACTTTCCGAACTGGTGATGTTCGTCGGTTCCCGGATGTTGATACACCCACAGATCAGGACTACGACCTGAAACAGACCGGGAAACCTGCTCCGCTGGCTCGTTTTTCAATTTATTCGTTAACGACAAAAGATTTATAAAAATGAAATTTCATAGAACAGTTTCTTCATACATCATGGTTTTGATCGTTTCCCTGGCAGTTGTTAGCCAGGGAAACACTTATGCCGCCGGAAAATCGAAAGATAAAAGCATTTTGAAAGCTGATAATTTCAAGCACTATGTGGACTATTTTAACCGGATGGAAGATGAAAATTTGTCCTTTGCCATTCCGAATGCGCAAGCCTGGGATTGGATGAAAGCAAATATTCCGTTGTTTGAATGTCCCCAGGATAACTTCGAGGAAATCTACTATTATCGCTGGTGGACTTATCGTAAGCATATTAAGGAAACACCTGAAGGCTGGGGTATAACAGAATTTCTCATAGACCGCTCTTATGCCGATAAATACAACTTGATTGCTTGTGCAATCGGTCATCATATTATGGAAGGTCGCTGGTTACATGATCCCGAATATATTCAACAAGATGTACATGTGTGGTATCGGGGCAATGATGGAAAACCGATGAACAAATTGCATAAATTCAGTAGTTGGACACCTTACGCCTTATTGCAAGCTTATTATGTCAATAGTGATAAAGCTTATCTGCTTGATATGTTACCTGATTTGACCAGCGACTATAAGCGTTGGGAGGAAGAACGCCGTAATGCAAACGGACTGTTTTGGCAAAATGATGTCAAGGATGGTATGGAAGATCAGATTAGCGGCGGACGTCACGAAAGAAATGAGCGCCCGACAATCAATAGTTATATGTATGGAAATGCAGAGGCGCTGTCTGAAATTGCCAAAATGAAAGGGGATTCAAAAACATCTGCTTTATATGCAGCAAAAGCTGACACGATGAAAGAGCTGATTGATACTAAACTTTGGGATCCTGAAGATCAGTTCTTCGAGACAGTAAAACAATCGGGTGGATTTGCAAAAGTTCGCGAAGAAATTGGCTTCATTCCCTGGTATTTCAATATCCCTAATGCAAGCCAGTCAGTAGCTTGGAAGCAAATAGATGACAACAATGGCTTCTCAGCACCATTTGGCTTGACAACTGCTGAACGTCGTCATCCCGATTTTAGAAGCCACGGCTGCTGTAAATGTGAGTGGGACGGTGCGATCTGGCCTTTTGCGACAGCTCAAACGTTAACTGGCCTGGCTAATTTGCTGAATGACTACAAGCAGGATGTAGTGACTGACAGTACCTATTTTCGTCAAATGGAATTGTATGTAGAGTCTCAATATTACCGTGGACGTCCGTACATTGGCGAATACCTGGATGAAGTAACCGGCTACTGGTTGAAAGGAGACCAAGAGCGTAGCCGCTATTATAACCATTCAACTTTTAATGACTTAGTGATTACCGGCTTGGTTGGTTTGCGTCCTCGTCCGGATAATATCGTTGAAGTAAATCCGCTGGTTCCGGCAGACAAATGGGATTGGTTCTGTCTCGATAAAGTTCTTTATCACGGTCAAATGGTGACCATCGTTTGGGACAAGACAGGTGAAAAATATGGTCATGGCAAAGGACTGTATGTGCTTGTGAATGGTAAAGAAATTGCCCGACGAGCTGATCTGGGAAAACTGACAGGGAAGCTTTAAGACGCTCATTTTATCAGTCGCAGTCTACGTTTTCAGGTGCGACGAATGACAACAAATGACTATCAATGACCACCTAATGACTAAGAAATAAAACATGAAACGAATTATAATTTTCACGCTTTTGCTTGCCTGGGCCTTTCATTTTCAAGCTGAAGCTAAAAAAACGGATTGGCGAAAAGGGATTCTGGTCGATGAATTCATTTATACCAAAGCACCGTATCCTTCTTGTCACTCGGCAACCATTGCTGAAACGCCATCAGGACTGGTGGCTGCCTGGTTTGGTGGAACGCGTGAACGAAACCCGGATGTTTGCATTTATGTAAGTCGGCAGGTAAACGGTAAATGGACTGAATCGGTTGAAGTGGCTAATGGAGTGCAAAACGATAGCTTGCGTTATCCGACCTGGAACCCGGTATTATTTCAAATGCCGGGAGGGAATTTGCTGTTGTTTTACAAGATTGGCCCAAAACCATCAGAATGGTGGGGGATGATGATGCGTTCTTCCGATGATGGAAAAACCTGGTCGAAACCCGAACGCTTGCCCGAAGGTATTTATGGACCGGTTAAAAATAAACCGCTTTTGCTAGCTGACGGAACGTTAATTTGCCCGACCAGTGTGGAAGGTGATGGTGGATGGAGAACTTATTTTGAGTTTACCAAAGACGAAGGTAAGAATTGGGAAAAAGGGGATTACATCAATGATGGAAAAATCTACCAGGCTATTCAACCGACTTTATTGACCTATGCTGACGGGCGTATGCAGAGTTTAGCGCGTACCCGTAATGCCGTGATTGGATCATCCTGGTCTACTGATCAGGGCAAAACCTGGTCACTGATGCAAGCTTCCGGATTACCCAGCAATAATTCAGGGATTGATGCCGTGAGCCTCAAAGATGGTCGCCAGCTGATTGTTTACAATCATGTGAAAACCCCGGTTAATGCACCGAAAGGTTACCGAACGCCCTTAAATGTTGCGATTTCCAAAGATGGGAAGCACTGGGAAGCAGCTTTGATTCTTGAAGACTCAGAAATTAGTCAATATTCCTATCCTTCTGTTATCCAAACCTCGGATGGTCTGGTACATGTGGTTTACACCTGGCGACGTGAGCGCATTAAGCATGTGGTGATTGATCCAAAACAACTGAAAACGAAACCCATTGTTTTTGAACAGTGGCCGGAATAGAACGTACTCAAATGAAAAGTTCAATGGCCTTCTGAGAAGATAACGATCGAAAAACCTATAAACGACCATGAAATGAAACAGATTAAACTTATTATCATCAGCCTGTTCTTATTTGCCTTTGGTGCGAATGCTCAGTTGGTGAATTCCGATAACAAATATCAACGTCCGCTAACCGATGTTTTGAAAGATATCGAGCAGCGTTTCAACGTACAACTCAAGTTTTCCGAGAAAGATATTGACGGTAAAGTTTTGAATTACGCTGATTGGCGCTTTCGTCCGGACCTGGAAGAAACGCTGCGAAATGTTTTATCACCGTTTGACTTGGTTGCTAATAAGCAAGATAAGCCGGGTGTGTATAAGATTTCAGAATACCGTTATCATCGAAGAACGGTAGCTGAAGCGAAAGAATTTTTGGATTATTTAAGTAGTTTGTATTCAAACAAAGAAGAATGGGAAGCGCGACGGGCAGAACTAAAAAGCTGTTTGCCGGTAGCTGTGCGTCTGAATAAAGCCCCGGCTTCTCCCGGCACAAAGCCTATTCTGACTAAGGTGCGAAAAATGAATGGCTATACCGTTCAAAATATTGCTTTGGAAATCCTACCTGGGGTTTATGCTTGCGGTTCGATTTATCGCCCGGCGAAAATCAAAGGGAAGATTCCGGTTATACTTTGTCCGAATGGACATTTTGGCGACGGACGATATAACCCGGATATTCAGAAACGCTGCGCAGGACTGGCCCGCATGGGGGCAATGAGTATTAGTTACGATCTGTTTGGTTGGGGTGAATCGGGGCTTCAATTTCCCATGAAATATCACCGTAAAGCCTTAGCCAATACGATACAGGCTTTAAACAGCATTCGCTTGCTTGATTACCTACTTAGCCTTGATTATGCCGATACCGATCGTGTCGGAATTACCGGCGGTTCAGGTGGTGGTAGCCATACCATGCTGATTTCAGCTATCGATGATCGGATTGATGTGAGTGTACCGGTTGTCATGATGTCGGCTATTCATTATGGCGGATGCCCCTGTGAGAGTGGTAATCCGATTCATCTTTGCGGTGGTGGAACCAATAATGTGGAGATTGCTGGTTTATTTGCTCCAAAGCCACAGCTGGTTGTCTCTGATGGTGGGGACTGGACTGCTAATGTTCCGGTGTTAGAATTTCCTTTTTTGAAGCGAATCTATAGTTTTTATGGTCCTGATGCTGTTGTTGAAAATGTGCACTTACCGAATGAAAAACATGATTACGGCCCTTCAAAACGAATTGCAATGTATCACTTCATGGCTAAATACCTGAAGTTGGACGAATCGAAAGTCTTCGATAAAGCAGGTAATCTTGATGAATCAGCCATCACCGTTGAAAAAGATAATGCTATGAAAGTATTTGGTGATAATGGTGAGAAGTTGCCTGCTAATGCTTTGAAAGATTTCGATGCTTTGGAAGCTATGTTTCAGTGATAAAGTATAATTCGATACTTTCAAAATCAACCATGGTATCGATCGTTAAACCGGTTTTTGATGTAATACATGCCCGGGTTTACGAATTGATTCTTGAGTGAAGACATTTTTCATATTTGAACTATTTTTTATTAGAAAAAACGGAAAGAAGATGATTCCTATTGATTACAAAAAAATCACTATTTGCAAATGTGGTGCGGTACCTACCATGATAAAAATTGCCTTGTATCCACCTCTTTGGAAGGTTGTTTGTTCCTGCGGACGTACAGGGATGAGTGAGTGTAGTGCTTCAAAGGCAATTGAAAACTGGAATTCAGGATATTTAAAAGTAGGATGAAAACAATCAAAACTTATTTTAAGTTAGTGTTTGCCATTGTATGGTTAAGTAACCTTTCAGTTAGTGCTCAACAATTGGCTTTCCCTGGTGCAATGGGCTATGGCGCTTATTCAGCAGGAGGTCGAGGAGGGAAAGTTATTGCAGTTACAAATTTGAATGATAGCGGGCCTGGGAGTTTACGTTCTGCTGTAGATGCCGAAGGACCACGTACGGTTGTTTTTCGGGTTTCCGGAAATATAGCATTGAAATCGATGCTGACCATTTCAAATCCTTACATAACTATAGCTGGTCAAACGGCTCCTGGTGATGGCATTTGCCTAAAGGATTTTCCATTGCATATTACGGGTGCTCACGATGTTGTTGTGCGATTTATACGCGTGCGACCAGGAATTGCTTCCGGCTTGCTTGGAAGTGAAATTGATGGAATTGAAATCCGTGATAGTAAAAATGTTATCCTTGATCATTGTACAATGGGCTGGACTGTCGATGAAGCACTAAACAGCTGGCATGGAACCGAGAATATTACTGTTCAATGGTGTATGATTGCCGAACCATTGAATAAGTCAGTTCATGAAAAAGGAGCACATGGTTTTTCAGCCTCATTAGGCGGTCAAAAGGCATCTTACCTTTTTAACTTATTTGCTTCCGGTGTAGGACGTAACCCAAGTATTGGCGGTAACCACTTGGAACATACACATGATGTTGATTTCAGCAATAATGTTGTCTTTAATTACGGGTACCGAACATGCGATGGGAAACCTTTGAATATAAATTTCATTGGAAACTATTATAAGCCGGGACCGGCAACCCAGGATGTCGTTAAAAACCGCTTGGTAAAAATTGACAATGCACAAAAGTATGGTTTTGATGGGAAATGGTACATCGCAGATAATCGGATTAAGGGAAATGAAAAAGTTAATCGTAATAACATAAAATTCGGCCTTGAATTTGAAGATGGCTGTAGTGTTGAAAAGAATTTACTGAAAGAGCCGTTGCCAGTAGTAGAAACCCATCATGTGAGTGCTGAAAAAGCGTATGAACTCGTGTTGAAAAATGTTGGTGTGACTGTTCCCGGACGTGATAGTCGTGAGAAGCTAATATTAAACAGATTGAGCGGCGCCGTGAAAATCGAAGGTGATGGCATTGTAAATACAGTTGAAGAAGCCGGAGGCTGGCCGGAACTGAAGAGTATGCCTGCACCATTGGATTCAGATGGTGACGGAATGCCTGACGCATGGGAAGAAAAGCACAGTTTAAATGTGCATGATTCGACTGATGGTGCAAAGATTACTACAAATGGGTATACTTTCTTTGAAGACTATTTGAATGAACTTGCAGGTGTTGTATTATACAATAAATGTACGTTAATGTAAGTTTTTATATTAACGGTAAGGTTTGTTAAGGACTCTGTTTGTATGATTAGCTTACTTTCTTGATAAGTTGCAGTAGAATCTAATATGTCGCATAAAATTACAACTTCCGATAACTGGCCTAACGAATGGAGATCCTTCAAACAGGGGAATCAGGAGTCTTTCAGAAAGATTTACGATTACTTTTTTGATCGCCTTTACTGGTATGGAATGAAGATTTATGCGGATGCTGAACTTGTTGAAGATTCTATCCAAGAGCTTTTCCTAAAGTTATATACCAACCGGGAAAATCTTTCTGAAACCGGGCAGCTTGAGTTTTATCTACTGAAATCGCTGAAATTAACGATCTACCAAAAGCTTCGTTACCGAAACCGGCTTGAAGATTTAAGTGTTCCGATCGATTCATTCAAGATGGAACTGGCTGTCGATTCGGAAGACGCAGAAAGCGATCTTAACTCCCGAATTGAGATCATGCAAAAGACGATTGAATCGCTAAGTCCTGCAGCACAGGAAATAATCTATTTGAAATTTTACAGCGGTCTCGACTACAAGCAAATTGGAGATTTGTTGGGGGTTCAGCCGGATTCAGCTAAAAAACAGGTTTATCGTGTTGTTTCCCGCTTGAAAGAGGTAATGACCGATAAATTCATGGAATTCTTTTATATCTGTTTTAGAGCATAAAAATTAAACTGAATTTGATGTCCACGTTGAGCCTGTTTCTGCAATTATTGGGTAAAAGGTCGCAGAAATGGCAAATTTACAAGACTATATTGAAGACCCCAGGTTTATAAAATGGGCTTTGGATCCGGATGCGGAGACTGAAGGTTATTTTAAAAATTATATGGAAAAGTATCCGGATGAACGAGCCGGACTTTTACGGGCAAGGGCGGAACTTAAAGCATTGAAGGTACGTCAGCCGTTAGTCTCTCAAAAACGAAAATCAGAAATTTACAATACTGTTGTCGCAGCAGAAACCAAAGGACAAGTTCGCAAAAGGACGATTCCTATACGTATGGTAATTTCTTATGCTGCTGTGGCGATTTTGTTTTTTGCATTGGGCTTTGCAGTAACCAGTCTTCTCCAGAAAAACAGAGCATTTCCTGTTCCCGGGAGTTTATTGGTAAAAAGTGCTGCACTAAATACGATGGTTTATCTGGCCGATGGCAGTAAAAAGGAAATCAGCGACCCGGAAATGCTGATTGATTTTTCAAATTTCGGCCAACTGGTTCTTGGAACCGACACGATGGACATAAGAAAAACAGGTTTGGCTGATGCTACCAACATGGTTGTTGTTCCGTATGGCAAACGTGCCCATATACGCCTCTATGATCAGAGTATGGTAGAGCTGAATGCCGGCAGCCGGATTCTCGTTCCGGAAGTTTTTTCGAAAGAAAATCGTTCTGCCTGTTTGTTGGGTGAGGCCTTCTTCGACATTACCAAAGATCCCAATCATCCTTTTTTAGTGAATACGGCGAAAACTGAAATTAAGGTACTTGGAACAAGCTTTAGTGTTGATGCTTATCCTGATCAGGACGAAGAAACGACCTTCCTTAGAGAGGGGAAAGTTTGGCTTCGGAATATAAACCATTCCGTTCTGACTGGCTGGGAGAAATTAAAACCCAGTGAACAAGCGAAAATGAGTGCGGAGACCGGAAATATTGTCATTTCACGAGGCAATGAAAAAGAATATGATTTGTGGAAACGGGGGATTATATCCATTAATAATGAATCGGTTAATGATGTAATAACACAGGTGGAACGTTTCTTTAATATCACGATAAGTATACCTGATAAACAGATTCGGAATCGATTATTGACGGGAAAAATGAATCTGAATACCCAGTTAAGTGAAGTGTTTGAATACCTTGAAAACCTGACTGATGGAAAAATTGAAAAAGTAAACGCAGGGGAGTACGTACTGCAATAAAAACCGGAAGATGGTGGCTCATCCTCCGGTTAATGCCAGTTCGTTATAAACCAGCGCATTTATTAATATGTAAACAGACCAAATTTATGAAAAAAAAGTCATTAACTGGCTTCCCTTCTTGGGAAAGTCTAAAACCCTTATGGAGAATCATGAAACTGACCATGCTTATCTCTTTCTGTTTTGTCGTTACTGCGGCAGCCAACTCGTATTCGCAAGCAACGAGGCTAAACCTAAAAACAGAAAACACGACTGTAAAAGAACTTTTGAATCAAATTGAATCGCAAAGTGATTTTGTTTTCCTCTATAATTTAAATGAATTGGATGAAAACAGAAAAGTGAATATTGACCTTGAAAATGCAACGATTGACGAGGCTTTAAACGAAATTTTACGGGATCAGCATTTAAAATATTCCGTTTATGATCGTCAGATCATCATTCGGGCTGACGATTCTAAACCCAGTACAAATACTTCAGGACAAGCTCAGGAAGTGAAAGGGAAAATAACAAGCACTTCAGGCGAGCCTATTCCGGGCGCTACGATTATCGTTAAAGGAACAAATAATGGTGCTATTACCGATGTTGATGGTTCGTTTGTTCTTAGTGGGGTTCGTAAAGGCGACGTACTTGTTTGTTCATTCGTTGGAATGATCAGCAAGGAAATCGTATATCAGGGAGAAGCTTCACTTAACGTTCAGCTGGAAGAAGAAACGATTGGCATCGAGGAAGTTGTTGCAATTGGCTATGGTACAATGAAAAAAAGTGACTTAACGGGATCTGTTACACAAGTATCAGCAGACGACCTGGTTACTGTATCTGGTTCTAACCCTATTCAGGCTTTGCAAGGTCGTGCCTCCGGGGTCGCCGTTATGAATTCTGATGCTTCACCGGGTTCATCACCAACTTTGCGTATTCGCGGTGCAGGTTCTATTAGTGCCGGAAACGATCCATTGATCGTTGTTGATGGTTTCCCATTGGTAAATAATAATTTAAATGATATCAGCAGCAACGATATTGCATCGATGGAAATCCTGAAAGATGCATCATCTGCAGCTATTTATGGTTCTCGCGGAGCGAATGGTGTAATCCTGATCACCACTAAAAAAGGAGCGAAAGGAGCCAATAACCTGGATATATCGGGTTCAGTAGGTGTTCAATCGCCGGCTCGAGTTCCGGAGACTTTACATCGGGATGATTTCCTGAAATTCATCAATGAGGCTTATACCTATTCAACCGGGATGCCTGTTTATTCATCGTCTAATCCGGCTCCGGACTACGATACTGACTGGCAGGATGAGATTATCAAAGATTACTCCCTGACACAAGATTACTCGTTGGCTTTCAGTGGAGGAAAAGACAAGACAACTTATATGCTTTCCGGTAATTTATTTAATCAGGATGGAATGGTTGAAGCAGCAGCCTACAATAAACTATCAGTGAGATCCAATATCAGCCACGAATTTAAGCCTTGGTTGACAGTAGGAACACACATGCAGGTTAGCCGTTCAGAAAGAGATGTTCGTACTGATCCAACTGAAAATATTTTCCGATACGGATGGCCAACTGTACCTGTTCGCAATCCGGATGGATCCTGGTATTATGCAACAGAAGACCCCTCCATCAGTTCATATTTTGAAGGAACCTGGAACCCGGTTTCTGAGGCATCAGAAATGACCAATACATTGTCTACAGACCGTGTGTTGGGAGATGTTTATGCTGAATTCAAATTCTTAAAAAACCTCAGTTTTAGAACAAATTTTGGTGTTGATATTGCTAATGAAAAGAGCTATGAATATTACACCTCAAAGTCGACTGCAGGTATTGGTTCTGGTAGTACCGGTACAGGAGGACAGGCTTATATGCGTAAGACAAGTCGTTTGACAGAAAATATTTTGACTTACACCAATACATGGAATGACAAGCATCGTTTAACAGCAACCGGTGTTTACTCTTGGCAAGATTATATGTACGAGAGCCTGGGTATTAATGGTAGTGGCTTTGTAAACGATGCAACCGGAGCCAACGATATGTCACTGGCAGATACGGAGAGTGTAACTTATAACAGTGATAAATATTCCAACCGGTTGATCTCATGGACTGCTCGTGCAGCCTACTCTTACGACGATAAATACCTGCTTACAGTAACTGGTCGTTACGATGGCTCTTCTCGCTTCGGTGTAAATAATAAGTGGGGGTTTTTCCCTTCAGTTGGCTTTGGTTGGCGTATTGATCAGGAATCCTTTATGGCCGACAATGCACTTATTTCAAACCTGAAACTTAGAACCAGCTATGGTGTGACTGGTAACCAGGAAATTGGTAATTATAAATCGTTGTCTACCCTACAATCGGTTTACTACATTTATAACGACGTGCCTATCCTTGGATTTGTTGAGACAATCGGTAATCCAAACCTGAAATGGGAACGAAATACCCAATACAATATCGGTTTAGATGTTAGTTTGTTCGATCGTATTGACTTCAACTTTGATTACTATACCCGTAGAACAACTGATCTGCTATACAATGTACCTATCCCAACCACTTCGGGTTATTCAAGCATGTTGGATAATATTGGAGAAGTGAAGAACTACGGTTTGGAAGTAACTGCTCATGCTCGTGTCATCGATTCGGATTTGAAATGGGATGTTACTGCAAACGTGTCAAGCAACAAGAATGAGGTTGTTAAATTGTACGGAGATGTTGATGAAATTAACCTGGGAAGTTCTTCGGCTGGTATTGCAAGTTATTTGAAAATTGGTGAGCCGGTAAACAGTGTTTGGGCTCGTGAATCTGCCGGAATTATTAATACACAGGAAGAGTTAACGGCTTATCAGGAAATTCGTTCATCGGCCCAAATGGGAGAGGAAATGTATGTTGATAAGAATGATGATAAAACGATTAACACAGCTGACTATATCAATATAGGCTCAACAATGCCCGATTTCTTCTATGGTATTTCAACAAGTTTGAGTTACGACCATTTCACACTGGATATCTATGGTCAGGGAGCTACAGGCCTTGCTTCAAATGATGATAATAACTATTTGATTTATGGTGAAAATCAGATTCAAAACAGAAATTATTTGCCAACAAAATATGCGTATGACCGCATGTGGAGTGAATCAAATAACAACGGATCTTTCCCACGTGCAGGTGCTCAGGAAGTATACTTGTCAGACCGAACTAACGGAAACTGGAAATACTTTGTCGTTAAGAACATTAAATTGGGATACGACTTCTCGAATCTGATCAAAAAATACAACTGGATTAAAGAGTTGAACCTGTATGTGAATGCTCAAAACTACATCAACTTTGCGAACCATCGGGGATACAACCCGGAAAACGGAGATTCTAAATTTCCTTATGCAAAAACAATGATTTTCGGCCTGAGAGCTAAGTTCTAATCCTCAAAAATTGAAATAATTATGAAATCACTAAAATATATCATTTTCAGTCTGTTCGTGGTAGGTATTACCAGTTGTACTGATTTGACTGAAGATCCCTACACGTTTCTTTCTCCGAATAACTTCTATAACAGTGCTGATGATCTTGAGATGGCTTTGACCGGTGTCTATGATGGTTATCAGGAGGCATTTGTGAGATATTACAAGTATATCATGCAGTTGGAGGTAATGACTGAATTCGGAGCTCCGGCTTATGCAAAGGATAATGTTCATTTATGGAATGTCTGGTCTGATATCAATAATGCCGATAAAATGGTTTTCGGTAACTGGGACGATGCCTACAGTGCGATCAACAAGGCCAATCTGGTTGTTGGACGTGGTGCGGATATTGACATGGATGAAACTTTGAAAGAACGTTATTTTGGAGAGGCTCGTTTTTTGCGTGCAGCTATTTACTTCAACCTGGTACGGATGTATGGAGGGTTACCGATCCCTGATAGTTTTACATCTGGTTTGGATGGGTTGGATATTCCGCGTAAAACAGTAGCTGAAACCTATGATTACATTATTAAAGATTTAGAATATGCCATTGATAAATTGCCGGTAAAATCAGCTTACGGCTCATCTGATGTTTGGCGTGCTTCTCAAGGGGCTGCTCAGGCATTGTTAGGCGACGTTTATTTGACGATGGGAGATATGATGTCGGATAATTCGTACTATCAAAAGGCAAAAGAGTATTTGGGCGATGTTATAGCCTCAAAAGAATATGACCTGGAACCTGATTTCAAAGATTTGTGGTACTGGTGGAATACCGGAAACAAAAATGGTATTGAATCGGTGTTCGAGATTCAGTTTGGAAATTATAGCAACGAGTATAATAACCTTCATATCATGTTTGGTGTGAATATTACCGAGCAAACAATTGGTTGTTACATGTACCGTCGTTTCGGACCCACCATCGATCACTATTTATCGTACAGTGATCAGGATGCGCGTAAAGAAGGAACATTCCTGACTTCTTTTAATCAAACTGAAAAAGGAAATCCTTCCAATATTTTGGGAACGCTGACTTTTGTTCCGGAAGATAAAGGCTTTTATCCAGGCTCTGAAGGTTGGAAAACGGCTTCTCCGGGTAATATAAAATTCTACGACAGAACAGAAGAGTCAGCTTCATTGAAGAAACCTCAAGCCGATTTTTATGCCATTCGTTATGCTGATATTTTGTTGAACTATGCAGAAGCAGAAAATAACCTGAATGGGGCAACTACCGATGCATACGATAAAATTAATGCCGTTCGCAATCGCTCGAATTTGGACGATCTGCCGGCAGGGTTGAGCCAGGAACAAATGGCTGATTCGATCTATCGTGAACGAGGCTGGGAACTTGTTGGTGAAGGTCAGTTGTTTTTTGACGAGTTAAGAACTAATCGTATTGGCGAAAATGTGAAGAAGCACGTAGATTGGGGTGTTGCAAATGGAATTTACATGTACACACCTCTTGAGTTTGTGCCGTCAAAAGACTTCTTATTCAAAATTCCACAATATGATTTAGATTCCAACCCAGCCTTGGAACAGAACCCTGATAACGTTTCCAAATAGTATAAAGTAAGTTTTTAAAAAGACGGTAGTTTGATGCTACCGTCTTTTTTTACTACTCATTTGTTATAAGCCAAATAAATTCATTAAATTAGCACATTCCAATCAAATAGTAAATCAAAAGGCTTTTTAAAACTTATGAAATCGATCACAAAAATAGTTCTCTTCCTGATTGTAAACGTTTACATCAATAGTGCATTATTTGCACAAACTACTCAGGTAAAGTATCTCTCTGGTACAGGTGTTGATAAACCTGTTGAATGGGATTTCTTTTGTACCGATGGTCGCAACTCGGGAAAGTGGACAAAAATTGAGGTTCCTTCGTGCTGGGAACAGCAGGGGTTTGGCCATTACGATTACGGTCATGTGAAAGATTCTGTGCGAGGTAAAGAGCAGGGCTTGTACAAATACGAATTTTCAATTCCTTCTGATTGGAGTAAAAAGCAAGTCAATATTGTTTTTCAAGGATCAATGACTGATACTGATGTCAAAATTAATGGCAAGTCTGCCGGACCAATTCATCAGGGAGCATTTTATGAGTTTCATTACGACATCAGCAAATTGTTGAAGTATGGGCAGAAAAACCTGCTTGAAGTAACTGTTTCAAAGCAATCGGCTAATGAGTCGGTGAACAAAGCAGAGCGCCATGGCGACTACTGGATTTTCGGTGGAATTTTTCGTCCTGTTTTTCTCGAAGCGGTGCCGACGAATCATATCCAACGTGTGGCGATTGATGCCAAAGCAGACGGTTCATTCACCGCCGATGTGTTCCTGAAGAGCAGTTTGAAAAACGGAGAGCTGCGAGCACAAGTACTGACGCTGGATAATAAGGAAGTTGGAAAGTCTTTTTCGGTGCCGTTTGAGAAAGGTGCATCAAAAGTTACGCTTCAATCCAAAATAGAAAATATTAAAAGCTGGAACCCGGAAGATCCAACCCTGTACCAGGTGAAATTTGAATTGATTTCGAAAGGGCAGCCGGTTCATATTCTGACCAAGCGTTTTGGCTTCAGAACAATCGAGGTTCGCCAACGCGATGGCATTTATGTAAATGGTGTCAAGGTAAAATTCAAAGGTGTCAATCGTCACACCTTCCGTGCCAAATACGGACGTGCATCCAGCAAAGCACTAAGCATTGAAGATGTTGAGTTAATCAAATCGATGAACATGAATGCAGTGCGTATGTCGCATTACCCACCGGATTCGCACTTCCTGGATGTTTGTGATTCGCTCGGTCTTTTTGTCCTCGATGAACTAACTGGCTGGCATGCAACTTATGACAATGTTGTTGGTCCAAAACTGGTGAAAGAGATGGTTACGCGCGATGTCAATCATCCTTCAATTGTGATTTGGGACAATGGGAATGAAGGGGGACATAACCCTTACTTTGATGCTTTTTTCAATAAATATGATATTCAAAAGCGCGTGGTTATTTATCCCTGGATGGTGCACAATGGAATAGCAACACAACATTATCGTCCATACGATTATGGTGCGGGAACTTTTTGGAACAGCCACCTGATTGCCATGCCTACCGAGTTTTTACATGGTATGTACGATGGTGGTCACGGTGCGGGCTTGAACGATTACTGGGAATACATTTGGAATAAGCCTAACGCAGCCGGTGGTTTCCTGTGGGACCTGTTCGATCAGGGGATATTGCGTACCGACAAAGATGGTGAAGTTTATGATACCGACGGTAACCACGGAGCAGACGGCATTGTGGGACCAAAATTGGAAAAAGAAGCTTCTTATTATGCCATCAAAGAAATTTGGTCGCCTGTAAAGTTGGAGGAGCGGGAGATTACTTCACAATGGGATAAAAAATTGGGTGTAGAAAACCGCTATTTGTATACCAATCTCAAGGAATGTCAATTCAACTTCAAACTTCAAAAATTACACCTGCCGAATCAAATGGTCATCCAAACGGTAGAGACAGGTCAAATTCCTGTTCCGGATTTGGCTCCGGGCGAGAAAGGCCAGCTGGAAATTCCGGTGCCAGCAAACTGGGCTGATTTTGATGTGATGGAAATTACAGCAACCGATCGTTTTGGTAAAGAACTATACACCTGGAATTATCCACTTTTGACGGCTTCAGCTATGGCTAATCGTTTGATAGACCAGTCTCCGAAGACCGAAAAACTGGAACTGACAGATAAGGGTGACAAGCTTTTGATACAAGCTGCCAATGTCCAATTTACCATTGGTAAGGATAATGGATTTCTGCAACAGGTTAAAAATGAAAAAGGCTTAATTCCATTTACCAATGGCCCTGATATAAGTGCCGGGGTGACAGCTTTCAAGGGATTGGAAACGAAAATATTTGGCAAGGACAGCATAATGATTACCTGCCATTTTGAAACCCAAAATCCGGATTCTTCGCGCATGAAAGAGTTTATCTGGACATTCTACCCGAATGGTTGGGCAAAGCTTCACTTGTACTATTTCCCACCCGAATACGACAAGGATTTCGATTATATGGGTGTGAATTTTTCATATCCTGAAGAATTGGTAAAAGGAGTTGAATGGTTGGGAAATGGTCCTTACCGTGTTTGGAAAAACCGGACACAAGGTGTTGAATTTGACGTGCATCAGAAAGATTACAATAATACAATTACCGGCGTAAGTCCGTTGATTTATCCGGAGTTTAAAGGATATCATGCCAACCTTTACTGGGCTCGTATTCAATCGAAAGAACAATCGTTCACGGTTGCCACATCAACCGACGATGTTTTCCTTCGGCTGTATACTCCGGCTGATCCTAAGGAATACGATAAGCGAGTTGCTCCGGTCTTCCCGAAAGGAGATATTTCTTTTATGCAAGCTATTCCGCCTATCGGAACAAAATGCAACGATCCTTGGAACATGGGGCCATCAGGCCGGAAAAATAAGTTCTTCGATTACGGGCCATTTGATGATTGGCACATCCGCAGTCAACAGATGACGCTGTACTTCAATTTTTCATCGAATCAATAAACCTTTGACTGAAAACCAATGAAACAATTCAAACTGAAAAAATACTTAATCTGCATGGTACTGGCTATTGTCAGTACTTCTGCGTTTGCAGCCGATATTTGGGTTTCACCCAAGGGAAAAGATACGAATCCGGGAACTGAAGCGCAGCCCCTGCAATCAATTCAGCAAGCGCTGCTGAAAGCCCGCGAGTTAAGATCAGGTAATGATTCTTCTTCCAAAGATGTCATTCAAATTATTTTAAAGGCCGGTGAATACCAGCTGCAGGCGCCAATCCTGTTGAAGCCGGAGGATTCGAACACAACAATTCGTGCAGCTAAAGATGCGAAGGTGACAATTAGCGGTGGTCAGCATGTTACGGGCTGGCAGCAGGTTGGAAAGTATATTTACAAGGCTCATTTGGATCGGGACAGTAAGCTTCGAACCTTATTCGTTAACGGTAAACGGATGCATATGGCCGGAACTGATGTTCCTGTTAGTGGATTGGGTGATTGGGGAAAATTTGAAATAAAAGGAGATGAGCCCTGGGCTTTCGGTGCAGGTTCTGCCATCGACGGAATTAAGTTTGCCTCAAAAGATATTCAACCTTACAAAAATCCGGAAGATGTGGAACTGGTTCAGTTTAATATCTGGACGGAAAAGATTCTTTGTGCCCGCGATATGGTGCAATTGGGTGATACTACGGTTATCAAGCTTCAGCAGCCTTACGGTGCAATTGCCACAACGATGGCCTGGGCTGGTAAGATCAATTATAACAAGACTTTTGTAATTCGTAATGCTTATGAATTGCTGGATTCTCCGGGTGAGTTTTACTTTAATCGAAAAAGCAAAACGCTCTATTACTACAGTGATGGAGAGGATATGGCAACAGCAGATGTGATTGCCCCAACCGCTGAAGGCTTGGTGCATATAAAAGGACAATCGACCGAACAACGGGTGCACGATATTCGCTTCGAGGGAATTACTTTTTCCTACGATCATTGGCCATTGATGGATGTTGCCGGATCGCATGGTTTTGCCGGTATTCAAAGTTTGGGCTTGGCTGTGAAATACATTCCCGGAGGAAACTGGCACAAAACGGAATATAACAGCACCGATGTGCCGCGTGGAGCTATCCAGGTTGAAAATGCCGAAAAAATTGAATTTATCCGCAATCGCTTTGAGCATATCAGTTCGGGTATTGCCGTTAACCTGGTAAACGATGTGAAAAACAGTACCGTGGAAGGAAACTATTTCAACGATCTGCTGGGAAATGCGGTTAATGTTGGTCATCCGCAACACTATAAAATCGGTGATGGCGCCATTTACGGGAAAGGTATTGAAGGCCTCTGCGAAAATGATCGGGTAGCCAATAATTACCTGCGCAATGTGAGTTTGGACTTTCGCCAGGTTGAAGGAATTACCTCATTTTTTGTAGCTAATACCCAAATCGTACACAACGACATTGACGGAACGCCCTATGGAGCTATTGTGTGTGGCTGGTGGTGGGGAAATTCAGGTATTCCGGCATCCAAGTTAGCTAAAAACAATACGATCAGCTTTAACAAAGCGGGTAATACGCATAATGTGCTCGACGACGGCGGTATTATTTACTTATTGGGAGAACAGCCCGGCACGGTCGTAGAGGGGAACTACATTTACAATGGCCCTCGCTGTATCTATCCGGATGACGGTTCTGCCTACCTGACAATTACCAGAAATGTGGTTGATAATAATAGCTACAAGTGGATGTGGCTTCACCTGTGGACCAAACGTTGCCACGATATTACAGCACGCGACAACTATGTGAAGAATAATTTGCTGATGGATAATGGAACCAACGACAAGATTGAGGATACCCATAATTTCCGCGATGAAGAGTTCTCGGATCAGGCTCAAAAGATTATCGATTTTGCCGGTATCGAAAAGAAGTTCAAGGCTATTATCCCGGAAAAAGAACCTGCAAAAATCAGCATTCATCCCAAAGGATTTAAAGAGCGGGATGTTTTTAACTAGGCTGATGCGGTTTTTAACCGCCTTGGCTAAGAACAGCAGAAATCCACGTAGCGAAAACTTGAAACTTGAAACTCGAAACTCGAAACTGAATGAAACCATCAACTATCCATAAGCTATTTATACTGCCGGGTATGCTTGCTTTGCTGTTTGCCTGCCAGTCTAAAAGCGCTAAACAACCTGAACCCAATGATGCTGTAATGCATGTTGACCGGGTTGCTGTTGAATTGATTTTAGATGATCAAAGCCAGAGCGACTCTTTGTTGGGCCTACTTGGTCAAACGCCTTTTGAAACGTATCAATGGAAGAATCACCTTGTTCTTTTCGGAGCTGAGACGGATACGACAGGGATTGCAGGAAGGATAAGGCAAACCGGAATCGGCCTGACGATGAAAAAGTATGATAGCCCGATGTATGTCTTTGATCGTGCTATGCAATGTGGTGACTCCGTTGCGGCAAAGCCTTGGCGCAATTACTTGCTAACGGCCAACCTGGTTGCCGACACAAGCATGCAGAAGGAGTACATGCATTATCATGCTGTTCAGCTTAAGGAGTGGCCAGAAGTGGCTCAGGGATTTTGTAATGCCGATTTTCAGCAATTGATTGTGTTCCGTAACGGACGTCAGTTGCTGCTTGTCATCTCTATTCCGGCTGACAAAACCCTGGATGAACTGAATCCGAAAACAGAAGAGAACAATCCTCGGGTTGTGGATTGGAATAAGCTCATGAGCAAATACCAGGAAGGAATACCTGGAACAGAGCCGGGAGAAACCTGGGTGTTTTTTGAAAAGATTGAAGACAAAAGTAATGAGTAGCGAGTAAAGAGTATGCTGTAAAGAACGGTAGCCCGAAGGGCTTAAACAACAATAGCCAGGGGCAACGCCCCTTGCAAAAAGCGAGTAATATTGAATATCGTCCGGGGTAAAATGCCGATAAAAGCAATAGCGTTCCTGTCGGACGAAATTGAGGAGGAATTGATTGACGAATAGAGATTAACGATTAACGAGTAACCAGTAACCAGTAACCAGCAACAGAAACACAATGAATTTTAAACGATCGATAAAGTTATTTTATATCCTTTTGACTGCAATTATTTTCTGGTCGTGCACCGGAAAAGGAAAGCTTGCAATTGTATCTCAACAGCATAGTTCCCGTGAAAAATATGCTGTTGAACGGCTTTCTGCTCAATTAACGAAGAGCGGCTATCAGGTTGAAGTCGTTTCATCTGCTGATAGTACAACAGACGCAAAAATCATCCTGCAACAAATCACGAAGGACACCACTGCTGTTAAAGGCAGCCCTGCAGCTTTGTCGGAAGAAGGCTATGCCCTTGAAGGTAAAGGCAAGGATATTCAGCTTACTGCAACCGGTACTTCGGGAATCCTGTATGGTTGCCTGTACCTGGTCGATCAACTGAAAGAAAAAGGAAAGTTACCTCAAAATATCAAGCTGACTGACCAGCCGGAGATGGTGATGCGTGGTACTTGTATCGGTCTGCAGAAAACAAGCTATCTTCCGGGACGGGGAGTTTACGAATACCCTTATACTCCTGAGAATTTTCCTTGGTTTTACGACAAAGAACTTTGGATTAAGTACCTCGATATGATGGTTGAAAACCGTTATAACTCGCTTTACCTGTGGAATGGCCATCCTTTTGCCTCCCTCGTGAAGTTGAAAGATTACCCCTATGCCGTTGAAGTTGATGATGCCACCTTTGAGAAGAACAAGGAGATGTTTGCTTTTTTGACCAAAGAGGCAGACAAGCGCGGTATCTGGGTTATCCAAATGTTCTACAATATCATTTTGTCGAAACCTTTTGCTGAACACAATCACTTGAAAACACAGGATCGCAGCAGAGGAATTACACCGTTAATTTCAGATTACACCCGAAAGAGTATTGCTGCTTTTATTGAGAATTACCCCAATGTGGGCTTGCTGGTGACTTTGGGCGAGGCGATGAATACCATCGACGATGATGTGAACTGGTTCACCAAAACGATCATTCCCGGTGTACAGGATGGTTTGAAAGCGATCGGATCCGATCATGAGCCGCCGATCGTGCTGCGTGGTCACGATACCGATGCCAGCCGGGTGATGGGAGCAGCCTTGCCGATTTACAAGAACCTTTACACCATGTTTAAATATAACGGTGAATCGCTGACAACCTACAACCCGCGCGATTCGTGGTCGTCTATTCCAACAGCACTAAGCAAACTGGGATCGGTTCATATTTCCAATGTGCATATTTTGGCAAACCTCGAGCCTTTTCGCTATGGCTCGCCCGACTTCATCGAGAAGAGTGTGCAGGCCATGCACCGCGACCAGGGAGCAAACGGTGTGCATGTGTATCCGCAGGCCTCGTACTGGGATTGGCCTTATACCGCCGATAAAACGGAGCCACGCTTGTTGGAAATGGATCGCGATTGGATCTGGTATGCTGCGTGGGGACGTTATGCCTGGAAAGCAAAGCGCGACAGCCTGGCTGAAGTGAACTACTGGTCCGGTAGATTGAATGACTTCTACGGAAGTAAATCGGCTGGTGAAAATATACTGACAGCTTACGAAGAAGCTGGTGAGATAGCGCCCAAGCTGTTGCGTACTTTCGGTATTTCTGATGGAAACCGACAAAGCTTGCTTTTGGGTATGTTCATGGGACAACTGGTCAATCCGCAGAAATATAATGTTTACGCCAATTTTTGGTCGTCCAGTGGCCCGTTGAAAGAGGTGTTGCAGGTGTATGCTGAAAAAGAATTTAAAGGAGAAGCGCATCAGGGCGAGACGCCTCCGCAAATTGCTGCTGAAGTTGTAGAACACGGTCGCAAAGCAGTAGCGGCAATTGATGCAGTTTCGGGCCAGATCACCGAAAATAAGGACGAGTTTGTACGACTTCAAAACGATATGCACTGCTACCAGGCGTTTGCCGATTGCTTTGCCGAAAAGGTGAAAGCGGCTATGCTGGTGCTCAATTATAAATATTCGAATAAGGTTGAAGATCTGGATGCGGCCTTACCGCACCTGGAGAAGAGTCTGGCCTATTTTAAGCAATTAGTCGACCTGACAAAGGATACGTATCTGTACGCAAACAGCATGCAAACGGCTCAGCGCCGTATCCCCATTTCGGGGGTCAACGGAACGAATAAAACCTGGGCCGAGTTGCTGCCGCACTACCAAACTGAACTGGATAACTTCAAACGAAACCTGCAAATGTTGAAAGACAACGGTGGGCAGGTGAAAGCCGCTCATCCCATGTTGAAATCGGTCGATGTGCAGGTGCTCAATCGGGGAGTTAAACGTTACCCGCTGAAAACGGGTGTGCAGGTTTATTCGGATAACAAAGCTAAAATTGCTGCCGTTGCCGATGAGTTGAAAGGCTTGTCGGGTGTGAAATTCTCTGATAATGGACAACGCGAAAATGGTACTGTGCTACGATTTAAGGCCCAAAAGCCGGTGAAAGTTGTGGTCGGCTATTTCAATACCAATAGTTATTCGGTTTTGGAGCCGCCAACATTGGAAACCAATGCTAATGCCAACGATCGCGGACAGGCGGATATCAAAATTGCCAACGCCATTGATCTGCCGGGCTTGTACCCCGTAAATGTTTACACCTACCGCTTTGATGCGGGTGAGCAGGAGCTCGTGTTGGGCAAAGGCCGTGTCTTGATTTTAGGCTTCATGGATGCTGATCAGGAGATCGAAATTCACGATGCCGGTATGGTCGACGATCCCAATGGCCCAGCCGTTGACTGGTTGTTTTATTAATGGCAGGTCTGACTTATGTGTCGTATAAAACGATTCCCTTTTGCGTTATCGCGAAGAGGGGGCAGGACGACGAAGCGACCTGTTAAACGTTCTGATATAATTTGAAAGTAACCGGGGCTGGTGTCAATCCCTCAGGTTCTGATGTCGCTCCCCCAGGGGCGGATGTCTATCCCCCAGGGGCGGATGTCTATCCCTCAGGTTCGGATGTTAATCCCCCGGGTTCGGATGTTAATCCCCTGGGTTCGGATGTCAATCCCCAAGGTTCGGATGTCTATCCCCAAGAGGCGGATGTCAATCCCCAAGGTTCGGATGTCAATCCCCCAGGTTCGGATGTCAATCCCCCAGGGGCAGATGTCAATCCCCCGGGGGCGGACCTTAATGGCACGGGGCGAATGCCAATGAACCCAATTGAGAAGCAGAAGAGTTGGGTGAAGAAATAAATGGAAACAAGAAATATAAATAGAAACAATAGCAAAGAATAAAGATATGGCTCGAAGAATAGGAATAATTCCTTTGTTGTTGCTGGCACTAAACCTGTCGGCACAGAAGGCAACAAAACTGAAACTTTGGTACGATAAACCTGCGGAGAAATGGACAGAGGCGCTACCGATCGGTAACGGTCGTCTGGCTGCTATGATTTACGGAACAACCGGCGTGGAGCAAATTCAGCTGAATGAGGAAACCATCTGGTCGGGTGGCCCCAACAATAATACCAATCCGGAAATGGCTAAGATTCTCCCTGAAATTAATCGTTTATTTTTCGAGGGAAAGTATCAGGAAGCAGATGATTTAGCTAATGCCGAAAAACGTGCTCGCAACAATGGAATGAAATACCAGCCTGCCGGTAATCTGTGGGTGACTTTTCCCGGACACGAGAAGGTAACCGATTATTACCGCGAGCTGGATATTGAGAATGCCATTACAACGGTGAAATATAAACTGGATGGCGTGGAATATACCCGCGAGTATTTTGCTTCGTTGGATAACGGAACCATCATGGTGCGTTTTACCGCCAGCGAAAAGGGTAAAATAAATTGTCGCCTGGGGCTCGACTGCGAGCTGCGCAGTAAAATCACGATGGATGCGGATTCCACAATCAACCTTTCCGGAATTACGGATGATCATGAGGGGGAGTTGGGGCAGGTTCGTTTCAATGCATTGGTAAAACCGAAGCTTGAAGGTGGCCAGCTTGAGTTGGATGGTAAAGCGTTGGTGATTAAAGATGCCGATGCTGCAACGGTCTATATTTCCATCGCTTCAAACTTTAAGAACTACCACGATATTAGCGGCGACGGTTTCGCTAAAGCGGATTCAATTTTAAAAGTTGCCATGGTCGGCAATTATAAAAAGGCCAAAGCTAAACACGAAGCTATTTATCACGACTATTTCGATCGGGTAAGCCTCGATTTAGGTGACAGTGGTGCATCCGCAAAAACGACCGATCAGCGTGTTGTTGATTTCAGGAATGGTGACGATCCGCAATTGGTGAGCCTTTATTTCCAGTTTGGCCGCTACCTGATGATTTCCGGTTCGCAACCGGGAAGTCAACCCCTGAACCTGCAGGGTAAATGGAACGACCGCGTTGATCCGCCCTGGGATTGTAAATACACGACCAATATCAATGCTGAAATGAATTACTGGCCAGCCGAAATGACCAACCTTTCGGAACTGCACGAGCCTTTTCTGCAAATGGTGAAAGAGCTTTCGCAAAGTGGCCGGGAAACAGCTAAAATACTTTATCATGCGCGTGGTTGGGTCTTGCATCACAATACCGACATTTGGCGTATTACCGGCCCGGTCGACTGGGCACGCTCGGGCTTGTGGCCTACAGGCGAAGCTTGGGTAAGCCAGCACCTGTGGGAGCACTATCTCTACACCGGTGACAAGAATTTCCTGAAGGGTGCTTACCCGGCTATGAAGGGTGCTGCCGAGTTCCTGCTGGATATCTTGATTGAAGAACCTACGCATGGCTGGCTGGTGATTGGACCTTCGGTATCACCGGAGAATAGTTACCTGCCCAAGATCAATGTTGGTGTAGGCAACACCATGGATAATCAATTGGCCTTCGATCTGTTTTCGAATGTCATTCGCACAGCTAAAATACTGGGTGTTGATGCTGCCTTTGCGGACTCACTGGCTGCGGCTAAAGATCGCTTGCCGCCGATGCAAATCGGACAGCACAGCCAGCTGCAGGAATGGATCAAGGACTGGGATCGCGTAGATGATACGCACCGCCATGTGTCGCACTTGTACGGTGTTTTCCCAAGCAACCAGATTTCCCCTTATCGCACGCCGGAGCTTTTTCAGGCGGCTAAAAACTCGTTGATCTACCGTGGCGACGTATCCACCGGTTGGTCTATGGGGTGGAAAGTGAACCTGTGGGCACGCTTCCTCGATGGCGATCATGCGCTGAAGTTGATTGGCGATCAGTTGTCGCCATCGGTGCGTAACGAGCGCGGTAAAGAGACTGGCGGAACATACCCGAACCTGTTCGACGCACATCCGCCTTTCCAAATCGATGGGAACTTCGGTTGTACCGCCGGAATTGCTGAAATGTTGCTACAAAGCTACGATGGCTGTGTTGATCTTCTGCCTGCTTTACCTGTAAAATGGAAAAAGGGTGAAGTGACCGGCTTAGTTGCCCGCGGTGGCTTTGTTGTCGATATCCGCTGGGAAAATGGCAAAATCGCAGAAGTAACGATTGAGTCGAAGTTGGGCGGCAACCTTCGCCTGCGATCACTCAATCAATTGATCGATGTTGATGGAGCAAGGCTAACAGCCGCAAAAGGGGACAATCCTAATCCCTTCTATCCGGTTAATCCAGTTAAAGAACCACTGATCTCGAAGCAAGCGAACTTGAAGAAACTGAAGCTGGCGAAGACCTACCTCTACGATATCCCGACAGAAGCGGGCAAGTTTTACTCGTTCAAATTGAAACAATAAGTCATGACTAGCATAAGCAAAACAATAAAATGGAAAGTAATTGTGCTGTGCTCAATTTTGCTTGGGGCAGTTTCTGCGATGCAGGCACAGCCACTTGATAAGCAAAGTTCGGTTCGCGAGCAGATTCTGCTGAATAAGGATTGGCAAACACATTTGTTAGGCGACGAGAATGCCGGTGTTTACCGAAATCCGGACTATAAACCGGAAGGCTGGAAAGCGGTTGATATTCCCCATAACTGGGACGATTACGGCGGCTATCGCAGGCTTGTGCATGGTAATTTGCACGGTTCAGCCTTCTACCGTAAAGTGTTTTCAGTTGAGAAAATTGAAAAGAACAAACACTATTTCCTTTGGTTCGAAGGGGTGGGCTCCTACGCTACCGTTTGGCTTAATGGCGACTCCATTGGCTACCATGCCGGAGGGCGTACGTCCTTCACCCTGGATGTGACCTCGGCTATCAAAGAAGGCGACAACCTGCTGGCAGTTCGTGCCGATCACCCGGCCGAAATTCGAGATTTACCATGGGTGTGCGGCGGTTGTAGTACGGAGTGGGGCTTTTCGGAAGGAAGCCAGCCGCTTGGTGTCTTTCGTCCGGTACATCTTATTGTAACCAACAACGTTCGGGTTGAACCTTTTGGCGTTCATATCTGGAACGATAAAAATATTAGTGCTGAAAAGGCAAGCTTGAATTTAACGACTGAAGTTCGGAATTATGGCAACAAAGCCCAAAAACTGAAGGTGGTTAACCGCCTGTTGTCTGTAGAGGGAGCGGTTGTTGCCGAGATTAAAACAGAAGTTGCTGTACAACCCGAAACAACTGACACGGTCGCCCAGCAAATGCCTGATATTCAAAATCCAACCCTTTGGTCCCTCGAAAATCCTTATTTATACACTGTTGAAACATCAGTTTACGAAGGGAAAAAACTGCTCGATCAGTTGCATACACCGTACGGAATCCGCTGGATAAACTGGGATATTCATCATGAGGGAGCCAGCAATCGCTTCTATTTGAATGGAAAGCCTGTGCTGATTAACGGAACTGCCGAGTACGAGCACCTGATGGGGCGTAGCCACGCATTTACCGATCAACAGATCAAAGCACGGGCCGAGCAGGTCATGGATGCAGGATACAATGCTTTCCGTGATGCGCATCAGCCTCATAATCTTCGCTATCAGGAGTATTGGGATAGTTATGGCTTACTTTGGTGGCCACAGATGGCGGCGCATATTTGGTTCGACACCCCGGCTTTTCGCAATAACTTCAAGCAACTTCTAACCGACTGGATCCGCGAACGCCGGAACAGTCCTTCGATTATCCTTTGGGGATTGGAGAACGAAAGTACACTTCCCGAAGATTTTGCAAAAGAATGTTCAGCCTTGATTCGCAAGTTGGATCCGACAGCCAGCTCACAGCGGTTGATCACGACCTGTAATGGTGGTAGCGGAACCGATTGGAATGAGATTCAGAATTGGTCGGGAACCTATGGCGGGAAGCCGTTTGAATACGATCAGGAGCTTTCAAAACAGCTGCTGAATGGCGAATATGGTGCGTGGCGAAGTATCGACTTTCATACTGAAGGTGGTTTTGAACAGGATGGTCCGTGGAGTGAAGATCGTTTTTGCTTACTCATGGAGTCCAAAATACGCTTAGCCGAAAAGGCAGGTGACCGGGTTTGTGGTCAGTTTCACTGGCTGCTGAATTCGCACGAAAATCCAGGCCGGACTCAAGGTGGCGAAGGATTGCGCGAACTGGATCGTGTCGGTCCTGTCAATTACAAAGGAATAATCTCGGCCTGGGGCGAACCCCTTGATGCGTATTATCTGTACCGCGCCAATTATGTGTCGGCAGAAAAACAGCCCATGGTCTACATCGTTTCGCATACCTGGCCCGATCGCTGGCTGATGCCCGGCAAAAAAGATGGTATCCGGGTGTTTTCAAATTGCGAGGAGGTTGAACTGTTCAATGGCGTGAAGGAAACATCGTTGGGACGGCAGAAGAACCCCGGTCGTGGAGAGCACTTTGTTTGGGATAATGTAGATGTCGAAAATAATGTCTTGTATGCTGTTGGTTACGAAAATGGTCAGGAAGTGGCACATGATGTGATCGTTTTGCATCATTTACCGAAAGCGAACGAAATTGAAAAGCTTGCCGGTGATGTTCAACCCTTAAATCAGGATAAAGATAAAAATTACTTGTATCGCGTGAATTGCGGTGGGGCAGATTATACTGATCGGAATGGGAATTTATGGATGGCCGATGTGCGCTGGGATGGCGGCAAGAGCTGGGGCTCCCGCTCGTGGACAGACGACTATCCGGGATTGCCGGCCTTTTATGGCAGTCAGCGACAAACTTACGATCCGATTGAAGGCACCTTAGACTGGCCATTGATTCAGACTTTCCGCTACGGACAGGGTAAACTAAGCTATCATTTTCCTTTACCGGATGGCGACTATCAACTTGAACTGTATTTTGTTGAGCCATGGTACGGAACCGGCGGAAGTCTGGATTGCGAAGATTGGCGTGTATTTGATGTTGCCGTAAATGGAAAAACAGTGCTGAAAAATCTGGATATATGGAAGGAAGCAGGACATGATCATTTGCTGAAAAAGACGATTCCGGTAACGGTTCGCGGCGGGAAACTTGATCTTTCTTTCCCTGAGGTAAAATCGGGACAAGCTGTAATTTCGGCTATCGCGATTTCCACAGCAGATAAAAATGTGAAGGCTGCTCCGGCCTCCGGAAAACTGATTCAGCTTGGAGAAAACTCAACCGGATGGACTGCAAAAAGCTGGCTGAATACCGGCGATAATGTAGATGCTGCAGCTTCTGCTCAATTCTCAAAATTGGCATCGGTACTTTATGGTGCCGAATGGTTGCAACCGAAAGCCCTTTCGGATTCAAAACCACTTCAGTTTAAAGTGGCGCAGGATGCCGATATCTACATCGCCTTGCTGGATACAACAAAAGTACCGCAGGGCTATCAAAATTCGGCGGGCAAAACAGTCCAGTTAAACACCCTTGAAACGGTTCATGAACCAGGCCGGGTAAGAAATTTGGAAACTGGAGAGTATGAAATGCGGAGTGTTGCCAAAACCATTGCCGGGATTGATTATTCGCTTTATCAAAGGAGGGTGAAAGCAGGTGAATTGGTAGAGCTTCCGGCTTTTAAAGGCAAGAATACGCTGGCTTTAGTTGCGGCGGTTCCGGTTTCTACCTTGGATGCTGCACGCGATTTACGGCCTTCAGTAACTTACCAGGCAACCGATGCTGAAGGAACCGGTAATACGGTTTTAGAGGAATACTTGGATCATCCGGCTCAAAAACTCACGAAAGCAGGCGATGAAGTAATTTTTACCATTCAGGTTGGACTGGCATCGAAATATGGCTTAGAGTTCAGATTCTCTAGCCCCTCGGAAGAAGATATTCCTGTTGAAATGTCCATTGAAAGTAAAGACGGACGCCCGATGAGTTCAAGGAATCTGGAATTTGTTCAGGCCGATAATCGTTGGCGAAGCCTTCGAACTGATACAGGTTCAATTATAAACGCAGGGACTTATAAATTGAAATTAAAATTGAAAAAAGACGGGCCTGTTTGGTTCCGCTTTGTGAAAGTGCAATAAAGCTGTTCAACCTAATAAATAATGAAAAGAACCAATTATCAACTAATCGATTTTCTGGATTTCGATCCGGCATTTTCAGGGAGTGAACTGCTCTGGAAATGCGGCGAGCCAAAGGATGTGAGGGAGGAAAACGGAGACATCGTTTTCGAAATCCCGTTTCAGAGGCAAAAGCCTGTGAATGATATTGTGGCCGACGAGGAAATTGAGCCACAGTATCATCAGCTGCGGCTTCGGGCCTATAACGATAAAATATTGAGAATTGCAGTCGGAATTGATTGCGATGCGATGAACGATTCTCAGGTTTTGCAGTTCCATGATTCTGTGCACCAAACGCCGCTAAAGGTGCAAACAACGAATGAGGCTTATACGATTACCAATGGGCAAGGCAACTTAAAAGCTAAACTGAACCGCTTGCCTTTCAAATTAGATCATTGGAGCGATTTACTGCCGGCAGCCAGTAAAAGTCTGGAACTGGCATTTTACCCCGATCCGAAGAAGGAAATTCAGCTAAGTGCTTACGATCAGTTTTTTCCGGCCAGGCACGATGCTTTTGCGCTGGCCTATGTTGAAGAAAAAGGTCTGGTGCGTAGTACTACCATGTCCTTCCATTGCCAGCCCGACGAATGTT
>NZ_JBZQJF010000240.1:0-7884 GCF_059905295.1 Mangrovibacterium sp. | reverse complement strand
CAGTGAAGAAGGTGCTCGCCGGGTGTTAGTAAAGCCAATTGCCGATGAAGCAGAATTGTACTACTACAACTGGATTCAAACCAATATTGAAAAGGTCAACAAAGCTACCAACGGCGAAGTGGGTTATATCCACATTCCTGATATGGGACGTGATGGTCTAAACATGTTCGCCCGCTTGTTTTACCCGCAGCTGAATAAGAAAGGCTTGATTGTTGACGATCGCGGAAACGGGGGCGGTAATGTATCGCCGATGATTGTTGAGCGTTTGCAGCGTGAAGTACAGCGTTCCAATATGCGCCGTAATTACAAACACCCGACTCCGGTGCCAACCAAAATCATGTTGGGGCCTAAAGTGTTGCTGATCGACAAATATTCGGCTTCCGATGGTGATTTGTTCCCTTATGGTTTCAAACACTACAAGCTGGGAACAGTTATCGGAACACGTAGCTGGGGAGGTGTTGTTGGTATCAGTGGTTCGCTGCCTTTTATGGATGGTGCCGATCTACGTAAACCTGAGTTTGCTTCGTACTCGTCGGAAGAAAGCAAATGGATTATTGAAGGCCATGGTGTTGATCCCGACATTGTTCAGGATAACAATCCTTACCAGGAATACATGGGTAACGATGCCCAGCTGAATAAAGCGATTGAAGTGATTAAAGAAAAAGTAAAGACTGAATATAAGCCGCTGCCGGCTATTCCTCCGGCACCGGATAAAACCAAATAATTCGAAAGACCATTGAATTGACAAGGCTGCTCAAATACGAGTGGCCTTTTGTTTTGGTGATTTACTGAATCAAGTGATCCGATCTTTTTGAAAAATCGGATCACTAAATATTTCAATAATGATTGAAGGCTTGAAAGAGCTGCAAGTTGATTCAAATTCCAGGTTTCCACGAGCAACAAACCTCTGGTCACTAAAGGGGTAACTATACCCGCAACTTGAAACTTAAAACTTGAACGATTAATGGATTGAAGAGCTACAAGTGGTAGCCCGGAGCAGATATTGACGTAACCCCAGTGGGGTGCAATTTGGGTAGAAAACGACGCCTGCTCTGATCACGCGATGCTGGGCGAAGCGAAAAGATTGCCGCGTCCTCCTGCGTCGTCCTCGCAATGACGGAACTTGGAACTTGAAACTTGGAACTCGAAACTTGAACGATTGCCGATTATTGATTAACAATTAACGATTGAGTGACCAGCAACAAGCAACAGCCCCTGACCTATAAAGAGGTAATTATACCCGCAACTTGAAACTTAAAACTTGGAACTCGAAACTTTAAAGATTGCCCTTCTTACTTCTTACTTCTACATTTCTTATTCGATATTCTACAGTTCCCTTTACAGTCCTAAATTGGGTAACACAAATGACCGGGTGTTAGGATGTAACCTGATCCATAAGCCCGGGTTGGCATTTAATTGCTGTGCTGCTTCCTCTTTGTCTGAACTAAGGTTGGTGTTCAGTACGTTGGCATACGTTTGAACCTTCGCGGGAGCGGTATCGGCATCTACCACCGATTGTACAATTTTTTTGGCTTGTAAGATCGCAGCAGGTCCTAAAGTGAGAATGTAGGCAGCCGATCGGCATTCCTGTTCATCCTTTTCATTCACCACACTTCCACCGGCTTTAAACTTGCTGATGTGGTGCTCCAAAATACTGCTGGATATAGGGATGATTCCTGCAACATGATGACTTTGTGCACCGGAGAAAGGCTTAATATAGGCCAGGTGCGATGCTTGATTTTCTTCGGGTCCATGACCAATGAAAAAGATATCCAAACCGCCCAGATCTTCCAGTTTCGTTAAATAGGCGATCAAGGCCGACTCCAAATTTTCGGTATCGGTACGCATGGGGGTGAAGCTTTTGATCTTGTTGAAAAAGGCATCTCCCAGGATGCGCTCAAAATCCCGAACAAAACTAAAACCATTACTCATGCCCATAGGAGCCAATGCATCCTGTGTAAATACATTCAGCCTGGCGAGCAGTTGATCCTGTTCTCCGGTCTTTGCAATCTCTCCCAGTAAACGATGTAGCTCCTGGGCACCTCGTCCTCCCAAAAGGGCAATATTGATATCACCTTCCTTGGAGGCTGCGGTACTGTATAGCTCATTCAACATGGCCTGACCAACTTCTGCCTCACTGGCAAGTACAGTCGGTGTTATACCATGATCTGTAAAACGACTTTCCTGATCGCTGTTTTGAGACAACCATACATTCTTGTTGTCTTCATATCTGGTGAATTGTGCGTTCTTTTCACTCATTTTAATTCCTTCTTTATTCGGGTGCACTTAATCACATCCCGTGGATTTTTATTCGCTAAATTGATTAACAACGCGTAAAAATACACGAATTAAGGGAATCGCTGAAATAATGATTACTTTCCTCTATGGGCCTTTCAAGACGAATTGCCCCGGCAGGGTGTAATATGGGTAGCCCCGGGTGAAGCATGGATCTGACACATGTCGGAATCAAGTGATCCGACCTTTCAAAAAGATCGGATCACTCCGCTCAATAAAAGAACGTTATTGCGAGTACTTACCCCAAATAAATGGGGCATAATGCGGAAATGACAGTTTTTATGAAATCTGTCATTGGTAGGACGAAGGACGAAGCAATCTGTCGATGGTAAAGATTGCGATCCCCATAAATCGGAATTACAATGATGTATTCATGATCTTTTGATTCTTCTTTCTTTGTCCTTAAGCCGGACGGGCTGTTCATTTTGCCTTGATGCAAAACGAACCAACCCCGAGACTTCGGGGCAAGACTGCCCGAGGCAATTGCTTCGCACCGCTCACTCTCAACACTGCATGCTTAACGCTTACGCGTAGCACTTCCGTGTTTTCGTTCGCTATTGCAGCGTGCAGTCGGGCGCTCCGATCTTGCTTTCCGCGTGTAAGGTTCCTTTTTGGGACTGGCCTATGTGATTTTCCTCGCAATGCGACAATTTCAAAGGGAATTTATTCCCAAAGATCGGTTTATTGGATCACAGACTCATCAGAATTGCTTCTAAACAAATAAGCGATGGGAAAATAAAGAAGTAAATTGAAACTGTTATGCCAGTCCATTTTTTTCGTTATTACTAATGTATATGAACAGCAAACAATTTCAACATCAAGTAGTGCCGCTTTCGGAGCGATTGTTTCCTCTGGTTATCCGGTTACTCGGAAATCAGAGTGATGCCGAAGATGCTATTCAGGAAATCATGCTGCGACTATGGAATAAGCGTAAGCAACTTGACAAACACCCTAATTTGCCGGGATTCGTTTTTTTGACGGCACGAAATTATTGTCTGGATGTCTTGAAAAAAGTAAAACCGAATTTCGAAGATTCTTTCAATCATGTCAATACACTTGTTTGGGCAACGAACGATAACAATGCGATGGAAGATCAAGAACTGAACAAGATTATTAAAAGCATTGTAGAACGGTTGCCCGAACAGCAGAAAACAGTTATTGTATTGCACGATTTGGATGGACTGGAATATCTGGAAATTGCTGAAATAATCGGACTAAAAGTTGAACACATCAGAGTTCTATTGTCCCGTGCACGAAAATTTGTAGGAACAGAGCTTAAAAAATCGTACTGCTATGAATGACAAGATCAACAACACAACGGGAGAAAACGATTTTATTGTTTCCGGAAAGAAAACATGGACTGCTTATTCACAGGAAAACAGGCCTAAAGCTCCTGCCAACCTCAATCGGTCTGTTTGGGAGAATATTCAAAAAAAGAACAAAAAACGTCGGCTGAATATGGTAATGACCTTGGCGGCTGCTTGTATCGTGTTTGCCGTTTCGATTATAGTCCTGTTGCCCAAACAACAAGAACAAACTAATGAAGAAAAACTGGCCCTGTTATTACAAGCCAGAAGTATGGTTGAACAAGCGCAGACAACGACTGAAAAAATCATTTTATACGAAGACAATTCAATCTGTATATATACAACAACTGACCGCTAAACTCTTAGACGTGAGATTTTAGCACACATTTCGGTTATCCACTTTAAAATTGAAACAATGAAAAAGATCGTATTGACAATCTGCATAATCGTTTTAGCCCTATTCTCAGGAACGGCTCAAAATGAAAAAAATTCGTCCCAAATTGGTATTCAGGTTTTGAAAACAGAGAATGCTCCATTGATTCTTCTCGATGGAAAACAAATTGATCGCGAAATTTTGGATTTAATAGATCCTGAAAAAATTGCCCATATCAATGTTATCAAGGATAAGGATTCGCTGGAAATTTATAATGCTCCCAATGGAATCATAAAAATTACCTCCAAAAAAGCGCTGGAACAAGAGGAAAAAAAACGCAGCGGCGAAGTAAAACAGATTAGAATAAGGGGCAATTCTTCCGATAAAGAGCCTATGGTTATTGTCGATGGAAAAGTTTGCGATAACGATACCTTGAAGACGATTGATCCGAATGACATTGCCTCAATCAACGTGCTTAAAGATGAGGCAGCCATGGAAAGCTATCATGCCCCCAATGGTGTAATCCTAATTACGACCAAAAAGGCTGAAGGAAAGAAGTCTAAGAATTTTTCTAATCCGAAGAAATAAGCAATCCTTGAAATATAGAATATCGAATAACCAATACGGAATGTAGAAGTAAGAAAGCGCAATCGTTCAAGTTTCGAGTTCCAAGTTTTAAGTTTCAAGTTGGTGGGGCCACGTCATTGCTGAATCTGATTTAAACCTCAGGACTTGTCCCGAATTAGCCTGGAGGGCTTAAAAAGTTCCAAGTTCCAAGTTTCGAGTTTTAAGTTTCAAGTTGCGGGTTCCGGGTTCCGTCATTGCGAGGACGACGCAGGAGGACGCGGCAATCTTTCAAGTTCCAAGTTCCGGGTTTCTGGTCTCTAGGACTGGTAACTGAGACTGAACACTTTCTTGAGACTGAACACTAACGTCCAGCAGGTGCCCTTTTTGAAATCTGGAATGTAAAACCTGGAATTTGAGTCAACTTGCAGCTTAAGGCCAGGATCTTGAAGCTCCCTCAATCCCTCAATCATTAGATCTGTCATTGGTAGGACGAAGCAATCTCTTGCTGGTAAAGATTGCTTCGTCGTTAATGTCGGATTCATGATCTATTGCTTTCCTTTGGTGCATCTTTCCCTGGGCCGCAGAGCGCATCACTGATCATCCTTTTAAAATGTCGTTACAAACGACAAGACAACTAACCCCTCGTTACCGCTGCGCTCAAACGAGGGATAGGTAGAGAGGATTCGCGAGAAAGTCGATCATATAAGCTGAAATAAATGTGTTTTCCACCTAAAAGAAGGTATTTTTGCCGTCCATTATTCAAGAATGAGTGAACATGCCTTTCATCCTATTTAAAAATCGACGGTTAAATAAAGCCACCTATGCTTTAAATGGTGGCAAGTACCGGCAGGCCCTGAAACTTGGACAGCCTTTGGTGGATGCCCAAGACCTGGAAACGGCTTACCGGGCCAATTTCATTTGTGGTTTGGCGCTTTATAAAAGCCGGAAATACGAGGATAGCTTCGTATTTCTCGAAAAAGCCTGTATCCTGGGGAATTACCGGCACGATTGGTATAACCTGGCAATGGCCAGTGTATTTGCCGGCCAACTGGAAAAGGCAGAGGTGGCCTTTAAACATATCTACAGCACCAATGTACAGACCGGTTATGTGTACGCCGTACCCGTTCCGGGTTTGTTGTTTCAATATATGAGGGCATTAAAGAACAACCAGTTTACCGATGCAGCCATTGCACGGGCCAATGAACTAAAACAGATGTACATTGGTGTTGGACCCGATACCAACAAACAAGTGCAGCGTGGTCTCCCATCTTACCCGACCTTCCGTATGGAAGTGGAATCCCTGTTCGATCCGGAACGATTGAAAACCTGGGAAAAAGATTTCATCAAATTTTAGAATTGATTGCCGGTCAGAAACCTGCAATTAAATGACGGAATGGATTTGGGGTTCGAATGAATTTCGTTTTCCCGAATTGTAGAGACGCACAGCCGTGCGTCTGTACGGGTGAATTGGATTGTTTGGTGGTGAATTGTAGAGACGCACGGCCGTGCGTCTCTACGTGCGGAATCCTGCAAATCAATAAACCCTACGAATTCCTATTATTCCACCCAATTTTTATTTGGATGAATTGAATCGGTCGTCCTGCCATTTCATCGGGTTGTTGATGATGTATTGTCTGATTTGTTGATATTCCCTGTCATTGCGGATAATATGGTCGTGGTAATTCGGTTGAAAAAAATGATTGTTTCTATTGTATTTGGGAATTCCCAACCCGCATTCATCAATGTAATCATCAATTTTTGAATTTACGGCCGATTTAAACCCCGCAATAAACGATGAAATGGATCGGGGTTTACGAATGAATTCCGTTTTTTTGGATTGTTGGGGTGATTGGGTGGTGGATTGTAGAGACGCACGGCCGTGCGTCTCTACGTGCGTCCCGTGCGAATCCCGTATACCGTTCAAATCATTTATCCCGGTATTATTCAATATTATAATGGCGTGTAAATGGTTGGGCATCACAATATATTCGTCCAAATACAATTCAGGACGCATTTCAAATGATTTTAACCATTCATCACGAACAATTTTTCCAAAATCAGAATACCGGATGCGATCCTGGTGTATATCTCCCAAATTACATTCCCTGTTTTGGGTAACCAGGGTAATGAAATACAGACCATTTCCCGAATAATCCCATTGTGGCATTCGGTGTGATTGAATCCGGTATTTATAATTGAATTTGTCCATTAAATCATAATATGATGGGTTTTCGTTATTGTCCTGTTTTTTTTAAGATCGGATCAGTAAAACACTTCAATAAAGAAGCGTCATTGGTAGGACGAAGGACGAAGCAATCTCTTGGTGATGCTAAATGCTAAGCGCTCTGCGCTAAGCATGATTACCGTTCGTTCACTGCTGTACGCTTTCGTTCCATCATGTTTTGAGGTTTGCTCAAAGGTTTAAAACCAAACTGCGCATAAAGGCCATGTGCATCATCGGTACCGAGGCCCCAGCGGGAAAGGTTTTGCAATTTTTCGTGGCTTACAATGGCCTTGATGAGTTGTTTGCCATAGCCCATTCCGCGGTAATCGTTGAGGATGAAAACATCCATGATCCAGGCAAAAACAGCATAATCGCTCACCACCCGTGCAAAACCAATTTGTTGCTTATCGAGGTATACCCCAAAGCACAGCGAATTGTCGATCGAGCGTTTTACAACCTCCAGTTCCCGGCCAATGGCCCAATACGATTCCCTGGATAAATAGCTATGAATCCGATCGATATCTAAGCGTGTTTTATCGGTTGATATTTCTAGCATTGTTCTTGAGTTTGTGGTTATTGTTTATCCTTTTAGCAAATCTCTTTTTTGCCGGTGCGCTTTTGTATCGCGTGCCCTTTCATGTCAATGTCGTTACAAACGACAAGATAACTTACCCCTCGTTACTGCTGCGCTTATACAGGGAGGGGACTAAATGCCGGAGGCATTGAATTTGGGTAGAAACAGCCAGCCATCACTAATTTTGTCCCGTACGGGACAAGACTGCCCATCCTAATTACTGACTACCCAAATAAAGTCCCGATGGGACATAAAACAACTCCCTTCGCTGGCGCGCTTTTGTAAAGCGCCATGGTAATTTCTCAACAGCAAGCTTTACAGGCAGCCCAAACTTCTGTTTCAGTATGTCAATGAGCTATGCTTATTAGAACTTTCTTAAAATTCTCCGCCTGCCTTGCTTGCCAAACTTTTGCTTTTTCAAAGCAAGACACAGGTCACAGACCTGCGCCAGCGGGGGGTTACATAGACCGGAGCGGTTTAAAGTACGAAGCTGTTTACTTCGTCGCTCCAGTTGCGTTCGGGATTCCCTTGCTGCCGAACGATT
>NZ_JBZQJF010000239.1:0-6285 GCF_059905295.1 Mangrovibacterium sp. | reverse complement strand
TCCAGCAGTTTCTTATTGCTAACGGAAAACTGAATTCGCCCAAATTCCTGTTGGGTGAAAGCTACGGAACATTCCGAAATGCCGGAGTCATGAAATACTTGCTCGATCAGGGAATTACCTTCCGGGGAGTTATCATGGTTTCCTCCGTTTTTGATTTAAGATCAATTATATTCCCGCCCAACGATGATACTTCTTACTATGTTTTTCTGCCCACTTACGCAGCTACGGCCTGGTACCATGATGCGTTGGAAAACAAGCCCGAAAACCTGGAAAATTTCCTGGCCGAGGTAGAAAAATTTACACAAAACGTCTACGGTCCGGCACTACTGAAAGGGGACCAGCTCAGTGATGAAGAAACGGATCAATTAGCAGAACAGCTTTCCAAATACACCGGGATAAAAAAATCAGTTTGGCTAAAAGCAAACCTGCGACTGACCAATCGGGAATTTTTGCAGGAACTCCTGCGCGACAAAGGCTTAACTCTGGACCGGTTGGATTCGAGATATGTGGGTATCAATCGTGATCTACTGAGCCAAAGGCCAGATTATCAGCCCCTGTTTCCGGCTATAATGCCCCCTTTGAAAGTCGCCTTTCTGAACTACCTGTACGAAGACCTGAAAGTTGACCGCAATCTGACCTACAACATCACCGCCCGGGGTCTTAAAGATTTCAATTGGGACTGGAAACACAAGGGAAACCTGATGCACGGGTCCTCGATAGCCATCAATACAGCCAATGACTTAGCAGAAGCCATGTCGCAGGATCCGACCGTGAAAGTGCTGAATATGGCTGGTTATTTTGACAACGGAACTCCTTATTTCGGGGTTGAATATTGCTTGAACCACTTGCAACTGAACAAGGAAATCAAGAAGAACTTAATCTTAAAATTTTACCACACCGGGCACATGATTTATTTGTCCAAAGATGCCATGCCTAAATTTAAAGCAGACTTAGCGGAGTTTATCACCTCTCAGTTACAATAATTTAATCTCCGGCTTACAAAAGGCGATTTTTAGCCTTGCTGACCCGATAAGTACGATTTGAAAACTACCTTTGGCTACCTCAAAGCATTTCAAATCGTACTTTTTCATGAACTCGCAGTTTCTCGAAACCATTTTAAAAGCAACGCAAGCAGAACAAACAGGCGCTTCTGAAACCATTCAAAACCTTTGGAGTGGCTACGGAAAAATCATCCGCTACCAATTGATCGGAGCTTCAGTTCCATCGGTGGTGGTTAAGCACGTGCGATTGCTCGATGGTGCCGGAAATCCGCGCGGATGGAACAGCAACCTCTCGCACAACAGGAAGTTAAAATCGTACCAGGTTGAAAGTTATTTCTATGAGCATTACAGCAAACTTTGCGACGACAACTGTCGCATTCCTCATTGTCTGGCCATGGATAGAGCAGGGGAAGAAGTCTTGCTGGTTCTGGAGGATTTGGATGCGGCGGGTTACCCCAAACGGAAAGACCGGTTGAACTGGGATGAAATGGTGATTTGCCTCAAATGGCTAGCCAATTTTCATGCAACATTCATGAACCAACAACCCAAAGGTTTATGGGAATCGGGTACTTACTGGCACCTGGAAACCCGCCCCGAGGAGTTAGATGTTTTGACTGATGAAGCCCTCAAAAACGCAGCCGAAGCCATTGATGAACGACTAAAAGCATCGCCTTTCCAAACCTTTGTCCATGGCGATGCCAAGTTGGCAAACTTCTGCTTTTCACCCGATGGTAGGCAAGTGGCGGCAGTCGATTTTCAATATGTTGGCGGTGGTTGCGGCATGAAGGATGTTGCCTATTTTGTAGGTAGCTGTTTGTATGAAGAAGACTGCGAGGAGCATGAACAACAAATTTTAGACTACTACTTCGCAGCGCTAGAAAAAGCACTAAACAAACAGGATAAGTCGATTGATTTTGAGGCTTTACAAGCCGATTGGCGAACCTTATATCATACGGCCTGGGCCGACTTTCATCGCTTTTTGAAAGGATGGAGCCCCGGCCACTGGAAAATTAACAGCTACAGCGAGCGTGTTTGCCGCGAAGTAATAAAAGAAATCAAAAATTAAAATACCCGACTATGCAATTATCCGATTTTGATTTAACCATCATATGCGAAGCTGCTGTTTCGGCAGCCCTGAAGGCCGGAAACCTGATCTCGTCCTACGCCGAGAAAGATGTTGAAGTGAAAAACAAAGGTGTTGGCGACACGCTGGCATCACAAGTTGTTACCGAAGTAGATGTAATGGCTCAGGAAACGATCCTGAAGATGCTGAAGAAAGTGACCCGGCAATTTGATTTGGGTACGCTGGGTGAAGAAAGCCCCGATAACCACGAACGCTTCGAAAAAGACTACTTCTGGGCTATTGACCCAATTGACGGAACGCTGGCCTTTATCAACAAAGAAGAAGGTTACTCAACCTCGATTGCCCTGGTGTCGAAATCGGGAGAACCGGTAATTGGTGTTATTTTCGACCCGATTAATAAGACGATATATCAAGCCGTGAAAGGTCAGGGAGCCTTCATGAGTGGTCGCAAATGGGTTGTGGAAGCTGAAGATGATGCTCCTCTTGGCTTCTTCAATGGAAAAAGCTTCCTGGACCATCCGCTGAAAGAAGCCACCATAAAAGAAATGAAAGCTGTTAGCGAAAAGCTTGGCTACAAGGGTATGACCGAAAAATACCAGGGCGGTGCTGCTATGATCTCCTGCTGGGCATTGGAAAATGCTCCCGGCTGCTATTTCGCCTATCCGAAAAAAGTAGATGGTGGCGGTAGTATCTGGGATTTCGCGGCCAGCGCCTGTATCTTTAAAGAAGCCGGTGCCTGGGTAAGCGACATCGATGGTAATCCGCTCGACCTCAACCGTCCGGATTCAACCTACCTAAACCATCACGGTGTACTTTATGCCACCAATGAAGAATTGGCCAAGGAGATTATTGAGCTTGGCAAGAAGTTGAGTAGCGAGTCATAAGATTTGAGTAATGAGATAAAGGACATCCCGTCCTGAAATTATCGGACGGGATTTTTTCTATTTAGTCGAGAGATCCTGAAACAATTTCAGGAGGACGTGCTCTGTAACTACCTAAAAAAGTAAATCACGACTATACCACAAGTCATCAATACCGTCGTAGCCGTATTCACATACGCTGTAAACCAAAAGTCACGGGTAGTAATCGTCTTTTGATAATGGCCGATGTACGGCTTTTTAACCAGTTGGCCATGGTAGATATTGGGACCACCAAAACGACATTTCATAATTCCGGCCAAAGCTGATTCCGGATACCCCGCGTTCGGGCTGGCATGCTGATGCCCGTAGCGGAAAACATGCGTCACTCCACTCCAGCTGAAGCTTACCAGAACCATTAGCAAAGCTGTTAATCGAGCAGGGATCAGGTTGAGTACATCATCTAGGCGGGCAGCAAACCAACCATAGGCCTTAAAGCGCTCACTTTTGTATGCAATCATCGAATCGAGGGTACTGGCCATTTTAAAAGCAAAAAGGGCAGGAATGCCACCTAAAGCATAAAATAACAGGGGAGCGATCACCCCATCGCTGAGGTTTTCAGCCATGGTTTCCAAAACTGCAGTCCGGATTTGCTGCTCATTCAGCTTCGTCGTATCGCGGCCAACAATGTAGCTCAGTTGCTTGCGCCCTACTTCCAATCCGTCGTTTTCCAAAGCACGAATCACCAGCCACGACTCATAAATCAGGCTGCGGTTCGCCAAACCAAAGAACACACCAACTGATGCTACCACCAGGTAAACGATCGGGAAATCCTCCAACCAGCCAAACAAAAGAAACAGAACCAGCCAGGTTCCGCCAACCAAAAGAATGGATGTCAACGCACCTTTCAGCTTGCGGTTTTCACCTTGGTTAAATCGCTTTTCGAACCAGCCAATCAGCCAGCCAAACAAACGAATAGGATGCGGTAGCCAGCGCGGATCACCCAATAGGCAATCAAGCACAAACCCAATTACAAGGGGGAGTATGAGAAAAATAAAATCCATTCTATGTCTTTTGGTAAACGTCATTGCGATTCGGCAGTTGTCTGAGAAGCAATCTCTTATCCAAGTCAGAAAAGATTGCTTCGTCGTCCCTTCTCGCAATGACGAAGCATTTATTTGTCCACTTTCATCACCGAGTACACATAGTCCATATCCACATAAGCACGGACATGATCGGCCAGTTTGTTGTATTGTTCTTCCTTGAATTTTGCGTAGTCGAATTCGGTCACTTCAGCCTTCAACTGGTTTGCTTTCAACATTTCTTCAACCACTGCTTTATTGTCGAGAATACCGTGCAGGTAACTTCCCCACAGCTTTGGCGAAACCAGACAACCATCCGTACTGCCGTCAATGAGACTGCACAGCGGTTGTCCACCCTTCAGTTCGGTATTCCCCATGTGAATTTCGTAGCCCGAGCAGTTTTCCCCACGATCAGCAAATTTGAACTCTGTTTGAACGGTCCGTTTGTCCTTTGTCAAAGTCGTAACAACCGGTAAAAGCCCAAGACCTGGAATAGCATCAATCTCACCCTCCACGTGATGGGGATCGCGGATTTCCTCACCCAAAATCTGGTAACCACCACAGATACCGTACACCCCTTTTCCCGATTCGGCAGCCTGCAGAATCGCTTTGGCCAGACCGCGTTCCCTCAGGTACATCAGGTCAGAAATCGTATTCTTCGATCCCGGTACCAAAACCAAATCAGCTTTTGCTATTTCGTCTGCATTAGCCGAGTAATATAAATTGACATCGGGCATGCGCTCCAGCATATTAAAGTCGGTAAAATTGCTCATGTGCCGCAGTAAAACCACCGCCACATTCACCTTACCGTCATCCTTCACGCTACCACGTTTATAATCGATCACCACGCTGTCTTCCTGCTCAATATGGATATCACTGAAATACGGAACCACGCCAATCACCGGAATGCCGGTCAGCTCTTCAAGCAACTTACGCCCGTCGTGAAACAGCGCAATATCGCCGCGAAATTTATTGATGAGAACCCCCTTGATCAGCTTCCGTTCATTCTCGGGAAGCAATTTAATGGTCCCGAAAACACTGCCAAAAACTCCGCCACGATCAATGTCGGCCACCAGGATGGTTGGAGCTCCGGTTGCCAGGGAAATCCTCATATTGGTGATGTCCTTATCCCACAGGTTCACTTCGGAGATACTACCCGCTCCTTCCATCACAATGGGATTGTATTTTTCATCGAGCGAGCGCCAGGCTTTCATGGCCTCATCGAACAGAAACTGCCGATCAGTTTTCAGGAAATACTCCTGTGCCGATTGGTCTCCCATCGGTTTACCGTTCAACACCACTTGCGCCTTGGTATGGCTGGTGGGTTTCAGCAGAATGGGATTCATGGCACTCAGACAGGGAATGCCACAGGCTTCAGCCTGCACAGCCTGCGCCCGTCCCAGCTCCAGTCCTTCGGCACTGGCAAAGGAGTTGAGTGACATATTCTGCGCCTTAAACGGAGCCGGTTGGTAGCCGTCCTGTTTAAAGATGCGGCAAAAGGCAGCATTAATCACCGACTTGCCCACATCGGAGCCGGTTCCCACAAACATGATGGGTTTAAGTTTTGCGTTATGTGTGTTATCGTTCATTTCTTTGTTTTAGTCGTGAGACATGAGTACCGGGTCGTGAGTTGGAATACAGACAACTCACGACTTTTTTGAACATTCATACTTCATACCTCCCAATAAGGTAATAAGGTCTTATGGCCCTTCTTTGTCCTTCTTTCCTACTAAGGTTTAGAACTGCGAATAAGGTCTAAGAGCTAGGCTTGTAAACCTTATCTTTTTTATTCAACCTAAGTAGAACGTCAAACCAACAGAACTATTAGCTTCTTTCAAACAGTCCTGAGTATGGAGTTGTGAGACAAGAACTCATTCCATTTTTCACCCCTAAATCCCCTAAAGGGGACTTGGCTTCAGTTTTTCAAATTACGATCAGACTGTTTGGCAATGTAGTCCTTGTTTGGTTCTCCCTTCAGGGAGTTAGCGGGTGAAAACAAGGACGGTATCCAATTGCTCACTGCGACTAATCGCTCATGTCTCCCTACTCGCATCTCATTACTCCTTACTCCTTACCTCCCTGCTTCTTCAAACCGGATATGGCTGGTATTGATCACCTGCGCCTCTTCGAATGAAGTCATCTCCGAAAGCACGGCTACAGCACCCTGCATCATGGGGTAAGCCAGTGCTGCACCGGTACCTTCACCCAAACGAAGGCCAAAAGCCAACACCGGATCGGCGTTCATATAGTTCAGCATCTTA
>NZ_JBZQJF010000238.1:0-4701 GCF_059905295.1 Mangrovibacterium sp. | reverse complement strand
TTGCACTTAAAAACGTTGATAAATTCTCTTTCCTGATCCGGTAAATCCAGACCAGGAAAGAGCAAACTTTCCGGTAAATGAGAAGTTTGATACGCTTTCTGGCGCGAAATTATTTCATTTTACTTTTTCTGTTGTTAGAAGCAATCAGCATTGGACTGGTTGTAAACTACAACAATTTCCAAAGGTCGAAATTCTTCAATTCGTCTAATAGCCTGATTGCGTCAATTTATAAAAGCTATAATGCGGTATCCAGTTTTTTTTATCTGCAACAAACCAATGCAGACTTAGCTAAGGAGAATGCCCGCTTACGAATGATGCTTGAACAATACAAGCAAAACTCGATCCCGGTGGATTCGTTAATGATAACCGACCAACAATCGGACACAACCGAACACCAATACGATTTTATTCCGGCACGAGTAATCAACAACTCATTTGTTCGCCAATACAATTATATCACGATCGCCAAAGGCAGTGAAGACAGTGTAAAAGCAGACATGGGGATTATTGGGCCCAATGGCGTTGTTGGGATTATAACCAGCGTATCGAAACACTATGCAACAGGACCAACAATCCTGAACAAGCGCTGGAAGGTATCGGCCAAAATTAAAAACTCAAATTATTTTGGTTCACTGGCTTGGGACGGTTTAGATCCGAAATACGCCAATTTAAATGAAATTCCGTTTCATGTGCAGATGGAGGTTGGCGATACGATCGTCACCAGTGGTTTCTCCGATGTTTTCCCTGAAGGCATACCCGTTGGGGTAATTGAAACCTTTGATCACGCCAGCGGACGAAACTTCTTTGCAATTAAAGTTCGGCTGTTAACCAACTTTGCAAACCTTAGCTATGTTGAAATTGTCAAGAATAATCACCTGAAGGAATTGGATCAAATACAGGAATTAAATACAAATGAATAGGGGAATTTTCAAATATATCGGAACATGGGTAATCCTGGTACTGGTCCAGGTTTTGTTACTTAATCACATTCAGATCAGTGGTTACGTCAATCCATACCTTTATGTTTTATTCATCCTTATCCTGCCATTTAACACGCCAAATTACCTGCTGTTAATTTTGGGATTCGCCCTTGGGTTAAACATCGATATTTTTTCCAACACACTTGGCATGCATGCTGCGGCAACAACATTTCTGGCATTCATTCGCCCGTATGTGATCAACCTGATTTCCTCTCGCGATGTATTCGAGCTAAACCAATTACCTCGAATTTCGGAGCTTGGTTTTTCCTGGTTTTTTCGCTACACCCTGATCCTTGTTTTAGCACATCACCTATTTTTATTCTACATTGAAGCTTTCTCGCTCAGCGGATTCATCCACACGTTGTTCCGTAGTTTATTAAGCTCTGCGTTGACAATTGTCTTGATTCTGATTAGCCAGTACATGACCGCTAAACAAAGCTAATTGTGGATAAATACGCCAAACGAAAATATATTATCGGGGTTATCTTCGCACTCATTGCGATTGTTTTCATTGTCCGCTTGTTTTCGCTGCAGGTGCTCGACAGTTCCTACAAAAAATATGCGACCAGGAATGTCCTTCGTCCGGTTATCAATTACCCGGCCCGTGGTTTAATTTACGATCGTAACGGCGAGCTCCTGGTCTACAATAAAGCAGCCTACGACTTGCTGGTAACACCTCGGGAAGTATCTGCTTTCGACACAACGCAGCTATGTTCTATTTTGAAGATTACGCAAAATGAATTGGTACAGGAACTGAAAAAAGCACGAAAGTACTCGCGCTACAAACCCTCTGTCATCGTTAAGCAGTTATCGCCTGAAATGTATGCAATGCTGCAGGAGAAACTATACAAATACCCGGGCTTCTTTGTTCAAACCCGTACCTTGCGCGAATATGCACACCCAATTGCGGCGCATATGTTGGGTTATGTTGGTGAAGTAAATCAATCGCAGATTGACAAAGACTCTTATTACTCACAAGGCGACTACATTGGTATTACCGGTCTTGAACGCACCTACGAAAAAGAGTTAAGAGGACATAAAGGGGTCAGCTATTTCCTGGTCGATGTTCACAACCGTTTGAAGGGAACTTACAACGAAGGCAAAAATGACTCAGCTGCCGTGCTTGGAGACAACCTGACGACCACAATCGATGCCAAACTACAAGCTTATTGCGAGCTACTCATGCAAAACAAACGCGGAGCTGTTGTTGCAATCGAACCCAGTACCGGAGAAATCTTATGCTACTATAGTGGCCCGGACTACAATGCCAATTTGCTCGTTGGTCGGGAAAGAAGTAAAAATTACCAGATTTTATTGAACGACACCTTAAAGCCATTGACCAACAGAGCTATTTCTGCTGCTTACTCTCCGGGATCAACCTTCAAAACAGTTAACGCCCTGATTGCACTCGAAGAAGGGGCAATTACGCCGCAAACCTCATTTGTTTGTCACGGCCCGGGCACTAAACCCATATCCTGTACCCACCACCACGAATCACCCATCAGCTTGGTCGGTGGAATCAGGGAATCGTGCAACCCTTTTTTCTGGAATACTTTCAAGTCCATTATCGGGAAATATCCCAAGGCTGAAGACGGTTATAAAAAGTGGCGGGAATATGTATTAAGCTTTGGCTTGGGGCAGACTCTGGGTACCGAATTTTATGGAGAGTCTCCCGGAAACATTCCAAAAGCATCCTACTACGATCATTTCTACGGAAAACATCACTGGAATGCACTAACAGTTCGTTCATTAGCTATTGGGCAGGGTGAAATCATTGTAACACCACTACAAATGGCTAATATGGCAGCGGTAATCGCGAACAGAGGCTATTACATTGATCCACACCTTGTGAAAACCGTCACCGATCCGGACAACAACGAACACCAACTTGAATTCGAACGAAAAGATTGTTTGGTGCAAGCGGACAAATTTGATAAGGTAATTGAGGGTATGCAGGAAGTTGTTGATCAAACCAACACACGTTATACTGCTCATGTTAACGGGATCGAGATTTGCGGGAAAACCGGGACCATTCAAAATTCACATGGTTCCGACCACTCTGCATTTATCGCTTTTGCACCAAAGGACAATCCGAAAATTGCGATTGCAGCCTACGTTGAAAACGGCGTTTGGGGAGCACGTTATGCTGCCCCAATAGCCAGCCTGATGATTGAAAAATACCTGAATGATTCAATTGGGGCACCTAACAGACGTGCCCTGGAGAAGAAAATGATTGAAGCGAACTTATTAAATCCGTATCAACCCAAATATTAAACCCGTATCAACCCTAATAATGGCAAACAGAAACAACATATGGGCAAATCTGGACTGGCTAACTATTGGCATATATGTAATGCTGGTTTTTCTGGGATGGATCAATATTTATGCGGCAGTTTTCAATGAAGACCATAGCAGCATCCTCGATATGAGCCAGCGCTACGGCAAGCAGCTAATCTGGATTATTGCAGCTTTCGCATTAGCAGGTGTGCTCATCCTGATCGATAGTAAATTCTATGTTTCCTTTGCCTACCCCATCTATATTGTCACTATTTTAATGCTTGTTGCCGTGCTCCTTATTGGCTCCGAAGTGAAAGGGGCCAAATCATGGTTTCAGATTGGTAGTTTTGCTTTTCAGCCCGCAGAGGTTAGTAAGCTGGCAACTGCATTAGCATTGGCCAAGTTTACCAGTTCGTACAATTTCAAGATTGAAAAAATGGAATCGATCTTTGGAATCGGGGCCATCTTGTGTATACCGGTAGCTTTAATTTTTCTTCAAAACGATACCGGTTCGGCACTGGTATTTGCCGTGTTCTCTCTGGTACTGTACCGCGAAGGATTATCAGGAATTGTCCTTTTCCTGGGATTACTACTCGCTATTGTCTTTATTCTAACGCTTATCTTGCACCCCTTAGTAACAATCGGGATCACCACTGTTACAGCAATTGTCGTTTACTACTTTATCAATCCGAAATTTCTGGTGGCCTTAAAGGCGATGGCGATTAGTGCCAGTATTTTTATGACCCTCTGGCTTAGCAATACCCTGCTGAAACTGAATATCACCACTAACCATATCATCTTGATATCAGCTGTTTTGGCCAGTATTATTTTTGGAGTTTATGCTTTACGCCAACGTCTTAGCCAACTGCTGATTGTCATTGCTGTTTACATGTGTTTGGTGATGTTGACATTTTCCGTTGACTATGTTTTCAATAATATCCTCGAACCTCACCAGCGAGCACGTATTGAAGAACTTTTAGGTATAAAATCAGATCCCTTAGGAGTTGGCTATAATGTAAACCAGTCTAAAATCGCCATTGGTTCAGGTGGGCTTCACGGCAAAGGTTTTTTGAACGGAACTCAAACAAAATTCAATTTTGTACCGGAACAAAGTACCGACTTCATTTTTTGTACTGTGGGCGAAGAATGGGGGTTCATTGGTACAACTACCGTAATTTTACTATTCCTGGGGCTATTAATCAGGCTTATATTCCTCGCTGAGCGGCAGCGATCGGTCTTCAGCCGTGTATATGGCTATAGCGTTGCCTGTATCCTGTTTTTTCACTTAACGATTAACATTGGAATGACGATCGGACTAGCACCTGTAATTGGTATTCCCCTGCCCTTTTTCAGCTATGGGGGATCGTCATTGTGGTCATTTACGATACTTCTGTTTATCTTCTTACGTCTTGATGCCAGCAGAATGGAAAAACTGAGCTACTAA
>NZ_JBZQJF010000237.1:0-1704 GCF_059905295.1 Mangrovibacterium sp. | reverse complement strand
TTTTCAATCTTGAAGCTTTCGGTTGCAGGCAGCTCCAGCATCTGGTATAAATTGAGATAAGCCAATTGCTGACTGCTCTCTGCTTCTACCTGGTTAACTTCCTCGTTCGCCAATTGAGCTTCAATCTCCAACAAGCTTCCTTTGGCCAGGCTTCCGGCGCTAACCAGTTTCTTGGTCCGCTCAACTTGTTGCTGAGTTACTCCAATCTGATCTTTAGCCACCTGAATCAACTCATCATCCAGCAATATCTGAAGATAAGCAGCTGCAATATTGAGCGTCAGATCATCCTTGGCTTTTTGAAGATCCTGCAACCGAGCCTGAAAAGTATAATCCGCTTTCGATACACTATTATTTAACTGGAATCCATTCCATAACGTAAGGTTTGCATTAACGCTACCACTTACGGTATTGATATTCCCTGCCTGATAAAGACCACTTGTGTTTTGCGAATTTTTAAAGCTGTAGCTATTCGACAAACTCCCCGACAAGCTTGGCAATCGGTTGTATTTAGATTGCTTCAGTTCATTTCCGTAATAGTCGGCATTAATTTTTTGTTGTTTGACTTGAATATTATTTTCAAGGGCGTAATCAATGCACTTTTGCAGACCCCAGCTTTCCTGCGCCTTCAACGAAGGAGCTGATAGCAAAACAACTGCTATGATTACAAATTTGATAAACTTCATAATGAATTTATTTATGATGCGCTAAGTTAACGATTAATCTGAATTGGACAGTTTGTTATTAGTCCACCCCAAAGACATTTCCCCCTACTTCATTTTAAAGGATAAATACCTGGAAAGAACAATCAATGGTTAATCAATTATTGTCTGTTAGCCTTGATTCTGTTTTTCTGCTAGTTTTTTAGGGTCTATTTTTTCACCTTTTACCTTATCATCTTTCGTCAGCCCCTCAACAATTTCAATGTTGATACCATCAGAAAGGCCTGTTTTAACCTTGCGCTTTTCGTAAAGGTTCTCCGCGGCATTCGTTAGAACTTCCACATAAGCCGAGTCGTTCTCAAATTTCAACATCCCTTCGGGAATTACCATTACACTGTCCTTGCGCTCGAGCACAATATTGGCATTAGCACTATAACCGGCTCGTATAAACTGGTTGTCCTTCAGCTGAACATCAGCCTTGATTTCAAACTGGATAGCCCCGTTTTCTTCCACTCCTTTCGGGGAAATATATTTAAGGGTTGCTGCAAACTTATCCTTTTCAATTGCGCCAATCTCCAGTTCGATGGGCATTCCAACTTTAATCTTGCCAACTTCGGTTTCATCAACCTTACCTTCAAAAATCATATCCTGCATGTTGGCAACCATAGCAATCGTCGTTCCATCGTTAAAGGTATTCGACTGAATGACCGAGTTTCCGACTTTAATAGGAACATCGAGAATCATACCGTTAATGGTTGAACGAACTAAGGTATTTGAGGCTGTTTCGGCTTTTTTCAACACACCGTTTTTCACCAGTTCCAGGTTATTCTCAGCTGCGGAAAGTTCTTCTTTAGCCGAATCATAAGCCACTTTTGAGCTCATATAATTCTGGTATGAAATCACCTGGTCGTCGAACAATTTTTGTTGCCGGTCAAAGTCGATCTTCGCATCTTCCATATTGATTTTTGCCCGGTTCAGACGCGATTCAGCAGAATTCAGCGTTACCATATCAGGAATAATCTTAATGCGGGCAATCACCTGATCT
>NZ_JBZQJF010000236.1:0-4403 GCF_059905295.1 Mangrovibacterium sp. | reverse complement strand
TTAAATTTGTTGGTGTCGTGCCCAACTTTAGCGATCGCTTTTTGTACTGCCGTAGCGTTGGTTTTGCTGTCGTCTAATGTTACGGCTAGCATTTTCGTTTCTTTGTTCCAATCGGCTTTAGAAACACCATCGACAGAAAGCGCAGCTTTTTCGATTCGTTTCTCGCAAGATCCGCAATTGCCATACACTTTAAATTTTTCAGTTTTGCTCGCTGCAAAAACAGTTGCAGTTCCCATCAGAAATAGGGCAACTAAGCTTAATACTTTTGTTTTCATCTTGTAAAATTTTAAAAGTTTGAATGATAAATGAATTTATTTTGTTCTAAGTCTTAATGCGTTTGAAATAACAGATACCGAGCTGAAGCTCATCGCTGCAGCAGCAATCATTGGGCTGAGTAACAGTCCAAAGATTGGATATAAGATTCCGGCTGCAATTGGTACGCCTACAGAGTTGTATACAAAGGCAAAAAACAGGTTCTGTTTGATGTTTCGCATAACCTGGTGGCTTAATTCTTTTGCTCTCACAATTCCGGTGAGGTCACCTTTTACGAGGGTGATTTCAGCACTCTGCATCGCAATGTCGGTGCCCGTTCCCATGGCAATACCTATGTTGGCTAATGCCAATGCCGGTGCATCGTTAATGCCATCACCGGCCATCGCCACAACGCGACCTTGCTGCTGTAATTCTTTTACCCGGTTGTACTTATCTTCAGGCAGACAATCGGCCTGGTAACCGTCTAATTTAAGTTCGTTTGCAACAGCCTTTGCTGTAAACTCGTTGTCGCCGGTAAGCATGTGAACTTTCACTCCCTTTTGTTGTAAAGAGGCTACTGCTTTGGCCGAACTTTCCTTGATTTTGTCGGCTACACTAACGATTCCTTCGACCTGATTTTCGATGATCAGGTACATCACCGTTTGGCCTGAGGATTGCCATTCCCGGATAATTTGTTGTTTATCCTCGGCTAGATTGGCCTTATATTCTTCGAGCAGGCGATGATTCCCTAATCCCACCTTTTTATTTTGAATAAGGGCTGTTACTCCTTTTCCGGTAATAGACTCAAATTGGGTGGTTTGCCGGGTTTTAATTTCTTTCTCTTTTGCCCCTTTTACAATGGCTGTCGCAATGGGATGTTCGCTATTCGAATCGATTGAAGCTGCCAAACTCAAAATTTCCTCATCAGCCAGCTCTCCAAACGATTGGTAGGCTTTCAGTGACGGTTTTCCCTCGGTGATAGTACCTGTTTTGTCAATAATTAAGGTGTCGACCTTGTTCATTTCTTCAATCGCCCGGGCATCTTTCACCAAAACACCGGATTGAGCACCACGCCCGGTTCCTACCATGATGGACATCGGTGTCGCTAATCCAAGTGCGCAGGGGCAGGCAATGATCAGCACAGCCACTGCATTGACGAAGGCATACACATAAGCCGGATCAGGGCCCCATATTGCCCATACGGCAAAGGTGATTAAAGCGATGCTGATGATTATTTGGACAAAATATTTGGCCACGGTGTCGGCCAACTTTTGGATTGGTGCACGCGTTCGTCCGGCTTCGTTCACCATCTCAATAATTTGAGAGAGGAGTGTATCGGAACCAACTTTTTCGGCTTTCATTGTAAAAGCTGTGTTTCCGTTGATGGTACCGCCGGTTACCGGATCATCGGTTGATTTTTCTGCAGGGATGGGCTCCCCGGTAATCATACTTTCGTCGATTATTGCATCGCCTTCAGTAATCTTTCCGTCTACCGGAACTTTCTCGCCGGGTTTTACTTTCAGCAAGTCGCCAACAACAACCTCTTCCAGGGGAATTTCTTCTTCTTCGCCGTTCCGAATGACACGGGCAACGGGAGGAGCCAGCTGTAGCAATGCTTTGATCGCCGAGTTGGTTTTGCTGTGCGCCCGAAGTTCAAGTACTTGTCCCATTAAAACCAAGGTGAGGATTACCGCTGCGGCTTCAAAGTAAACATGAACATTTCCCTGTGCATCCTTGAATTGCGCGGGGAAAAGTCCCGGAACCAGCATGGCAAGTACGCTGAACAGGTAAGCAGCACCGACTCCGATCGAAATTAACGTCCACATGTTGGGTGAACGCCTTACAACCGAGCTGTAGCCTCGTTTGAAAAAGCTCCAGCCGGAATAGAAGACCACCGGCGTTGCCAAAATGAATTCAATCCAGTTCCAGACTTGCTTGGGAGCCAGAGCTTCGAGATGCAGAAAACTCAAGACATCGGACATGGCAATGATAAATACCGGAAGGCTTAAAGCGAGTGCCAGCCAGAATTTTTTAGCCATCCGATGATATGCTTTTTCTTCATCACTTGTTTCCTGTACTTTTTCGGGAACCAGGTCCATGCCGCATTTGGGGCAGCTTCCCGGATGATCTTGTTTTACCTCCGGATGCATCGGGCAGGTGTAGATTGTTTTTTTGCCGGTCGTGGCGGTGTTCTCTTCCTGGAGGAGGTGCATGCCGCAAACCGGACAATCTCCCGGCTCATCGTACATTTTATCTCCCTCGCAGCGCATTGGACAATAATATTGGCCGTGGCTTTTGTGCTGTTTCGGGGAGCTATGCTCATGAGTGTGGATGTGGCTTGCGTGGCCATGCTTGTGACTTCCCGGTTCAGTTTCCTGACCGACAGGAACCAGGTGCATGTTACAAACCGGGCAGTCTCCGGGCTTGTCGTATGTTTTGTCACCCTCGCAATGCATGGGGCAATAATATTTTGTTGCTATTTCCGTATTCATGAGTTCTGTTTTTTATCCGGATCAAAGCAGGTCATGATAAGATGGCCCGCTTTTTATCTTCAAACTCTTCTTTATTGATTTCGCCTTTGGCATATCTTTCTTTTAAGATTTCCAGGGCTGACTTGTTTTGTTGAGGAGATGAAGGATTTCCACTGTTGACTGATTTTGTGATCAACCAGATCAGGATGATCAGAATGACCAGGCCAATTATCCAGCCGAAGCCCATTCCCATTCCCCAATTCATTCCATTAAATCCGTGCATGATATTCTCCTTTATTATTTTATTCTTTACCCTCTCGGGTCTCTCCGCAAGGCGGAGGTATATTCATCGCTATTCCGCTAATTCATATCCATATGATGTTGGCCACTGTTCATCATTCCTTTACCGGGAGTGCCCATCATCATTTGATTTTTCATCATCTGCTTCATTTGCGGATACTGGCTCATTTGATTGACCATGTTGTGGCTCATGACCGAGTCGGTTGCACAAACGTCAATCATATTGTTCATCATCATTTGCATCATTTCCGGATTATTGTGCATCATATTCATCATGCCGCTTCTATCCATCATCTGATTTCCACTTTCAGTGCCCATCATGTGGCCCTGTCCCATCATTTGATGTTGTGAGTTCATTTGTCCTCCTTCTTGTCCCATCATCTGGTTGTTTTGCCACATCATCATGGCATGTTGGTTTCCATGCATGTTTTGCATAAATTCCGTCATGAGCTGGTGATTATTTTGAATGGCATTGAACAGTTCTGTTTTGTCTTTCTGATTTTTTAATATGTTGTCGACTGCCTTGTTTTGAGTAAAACTGCTTGCTGACAGGAATAAAACCAGTAGTGTTGTTAACAGGTACATTTTCATGACATTTCAATTTTAGATTAACTCAAATTCACTTTTCGTATAAGGGCATCCGGTTTTTTGAAAACAGTGGATGCCGGTTGTTTCATTGTTTTACCGGGGCCAGATGCATATTACAAACCGGGCAATTACCGGGTTTGTCATAGGTTTTGTCACCTTCACATTTCATCGGGCATTGGTAAATCGTTTTCGCGTTAGTACTTTGTTCTGGCTGATGGTGAGCATGTCCGCCACCACCGCCACAGCAGGGCGATGTTTCTCTGTTCTCATTTGACGCCCTAAATCCTTTGAATACTTCACTCAATGTTTTCATAACTGATTGATTTAAATTGTACTTCAAAGTTACGCGATGAACCTCCCGGGCCTGTTACACAATTTTCAAATTCATTTATATCATTTTAAGGTTTTAGACCTTGTCGATTAATTTTCGCTTTTGTTCGCCCAGTTTCTTAAAAAATGATGGCGTGAATCCGGTTACTTTCTTAAACTGACCCGATAAATGAGCGACACTGCTATAGCCCATCTCGAAGGCAATTTCACTGAGCGATTTTTCGTCGTAGACCAGCAATTCTTTCACCCGTTCAATCTTTAGGTTAATCAGGTGTTTTTCAATAGTCGTCCCTTCAACCGACGAAAAAAGTGTACTCAAGTAATTGTAATCCAGGTGTAGCCCGCCCGACAGAAACTCAGAAAAATTGACATGCTGCTCTCCGTCTGTTTTTTGGTACACGAAGTCAATTGTCAGTTTCTTGATCTGTTCGATTAACCGGCTTTTGTTGTCATTGATGACTT
>NZ_JBZQJF010000235.1:0-10938 GCF_059905295.1 Mangrovibacterium sp. | reverse complement strand
TCGTTTATCGGCTGGATGTGGAGTTGATTTAAGGCTTCCTGGATACCAAATTGATCTGTCGTCTTCATGATGCAAATTTTTTGAATGAACTTGTAAGTCAGATTCTGCTGATCTTTCCTCTCAAGTTATTGTTTTTTAGCCGGATTTACAGATGAAGTCGAATCTTTTTTAACAGGTAGGTAGCATTGGCACATAAAACAGGCGTACAACCTGTTTTCGTTTCCCGAAACAAGCTGTACGCCTTTTTCACTTTTTAAGATTTCCAATACCGGCAGCTACTTTTGAAGTTCTGCCATCAATTCTGCATAGCCATCCAAATCCTGGTAATTTAATGCCAGTGATTTCAGAATATCAATATTCGTTTTTGCTTTAACGACTTTCCAGTCTGCAATAGCACCATCGCGATCACCTACTGCATAACGGGCATAACCACGCATTACTAAAAGACTCGGATCAAATGGCATGTAGCGAATACCCTGATTAAAATTGTATAATGCCCGATTCGCATGATCTTTTACGTAAAGAAGTTTGGCGCCTTTTTTAAAGTAGTTGGTCGCAACTGCTTGAAAGTTGGTTGTTCTGTTCGGGCTATCCTCATTTGCAACTTTACAGGCAATAGCAACTTCCCGCTGCATGTCAACAGGACCTTCATTATTGCTTCCCGGAATCCACATTCCGTCTGTTGTTTTTAATACCCGAATAATTTCTTGGTCCATTTCATCAGACACGCTGTTGACAGCTTTAAAGTTACTCAAACTTCCATCCGTATTAACGGTGAAATTAATGACAGTGGTTCCTTCTCTCCTAAATTTTAAATCATCTGCTGGATACTGCATCTTGCTTGCAATATACTGGTCAATCGAAGCACCATTGTTTGCTGTCTGTACTACTGGAGCACCTGTAAACTTAGGTGGTTTTACGAGGATTTCTTTTTCAGAAACGTGATAACTTTGGGCCCACAAGCCCAGTGAGAATAATAGTGCAAAACTTAGTAACAAAAATTTTTTCATGGCTGTGAGAATTTTAGTTAATAGATAAAAAGATGTTTAACTCGTAAATATTTATGAAGCAAAGTTAAGGCAGACAGCACTCTGATGCATATGAGCTATGTTCTAATTCGTTTAAAGTAGCGCTTACGAGTATCAATTATCGCTCATGAAGTTTTAACTATGTGCTAAAACAGATAAAAGGATGAAAACATTCTGAATTTGGTTGTTTTTGTCGTTGATGAATTTACTTGTGTTCGGATGGCTGATTTGAGCCTAAAATGGTATTGCTATTGTTTCGCCAGAGCATATTTGATGGGAAATTTTCAAAGGAATTTGGATTCTGTCATGGTATATTGACTGTATTTATAATTTCTAAGCGAGATTTTTCACCTGGTACTTAAAAAAGGCGCACAACCTGTTCCTTAACTGAAACAGGCTGTGCGTCCTTATTTTTATTTTAAATTATAATACAGGCGGGCTAACGATCCATTTCTGTCAATAATTCGGCATAGCCATCCAAATCCTGATACATTAATGCAACGGCTTTCAGATTATCAATTCCAGTGTGATCTTTCACAATTTTCCAGTCTTCAATTGCTCCTTCTTTATCTCCCAGTGCAAATTTAGCATAACCTCTCATAACCAAAAGGTTGGCATCGTAAGGTAAGTACTGGATACCTTGGTTGAAATTAGCTAATGCTCTGCGTGGATGATCTTTCAAATACAGCAATTTACTTCCTCTTGTAAAGTAGTTGGTGGCTACCTTTTTAAAATTGGTGACAGATCCTTCTGTGCCATTCCAGGCAATTTTACAAGAGACTGCGATTTCTGTTTGCATTTCAACTGGTCCGTCGTTATTGGTACCAGCAATCCACATTCCATCGGTTTCTTTTAGTACCCGGGTAATTTCCTCATCCATTGAGGATGATACACTATTAATAATGTTGAAATCTCTTAAAGTACCATCTGTACCCACGGTGAAACTAATAACCTCTGTTCCCTCGTTTCTAAATTTGATGTCTCGTTCAGGATACTGCATTTTGGCCGCAACATAATCCAGAATTGACGGTGCATCAGCAATTGTTGCAGCTACTAGTTGTCCTGCAAATTGAGGCGGTTTTACGGTCACTTCTTCTGATTGACCGTGATAGATTTGGGCCCACAAGCCCATTGAGATCAAGAGCGAAATGCTCAATAGAATAAATTTTTTCATGGCTGTGAGAATTTTAATTAATTAATAAAAGGGTGTAAAACAACTTAAGGCTTCTGAACAATGTTGGTACAAAGTTATGGCAGTTCAATGTCCAAGACTTAGTAGCTATGTCTTGATTAACTTAAAAAAAAGCTTTGCGATATCAATTATCGTCCAAGTGGTTTAAATTATGTCTCGAAATGGACCTGAGAGCTCATATTTTGGTTGATTTACAGTAAAGCAGAGGTCCTTTACTGTGCGGCGACCATCGGTCGATTCGAAGGAAGTAATATTCGGTTTGGTGGAAGATTCATTTGTTTTAGCAATTCCAGGTATCTGGGGTCGTCCCTTAAGTTTTTAGAAAACGGGCTTGCAAAGAAGAACGTTACCGGATATTGTTTTTCATCGATTGCAATTTCGAGATAATGAAAGGCTAGGTCCTTAAAGCCAAGAAAGGCAGCCGTAAATCCAAGGTTGCACTCCAAACCGTGCTGGCTTTTTTCTTTTTCCTTTAATTGATTCCATAAGACCAGAGCTTTCCCCCTTTCTCCGGCTTCGCAATATGCATAAGCGCGGTATATGTTGTGGTAATCATCCTGAGGAAGTCTTTCATGATATTCAATGGCTTGCTGATAATTTCCTCGTTTAAGGGCGACCCATCCTAATGCGATGTTGGCGTATGGGATGTCTTTCTCCAGATCTAAGGCTTCATTTGCCCAATATTCTGCCTGGTCCAGTTCATTAGCGTGATACGAAAGTAATGCAAGCCATGATTTGTATGATGCAGATAAAGGCTCCAGTAAAACTGCTTTATGAGCATAGTGAAGTGATTGTTCCATGTCGCCGAAAAGAAGAAAATACCAGGCAAAATTTGCATTGGCAATAACATTGTTCGGATTGTTCTTGAGGGCTCTTTCGAAGGTTTCTTTTGTTTTGGGCCAATCCCAGATATCATAGAGGTATAACAAGGCCAGGGCAGTATTGGCCTGGTCATTGTCCGGGTCCAGCATGATGGCTTTGTTCGAAGCAGACATGGCACTTGTAAATGATTCTTGCGGATTTAATCCTGCGTGCGCAATATTGACGTAGCCTAAGGATAGTGCTGCATAGGCGAAAGGATCTCCCGGATCCCTGTGAATAGCCTCATGTAAATAAGTAATGCCTTTTTTAAACGATTCTTCGGTTCCCTGGTTGATGTAATACATGCCCCGCAGGTATGCTTTGTAAGTTTCAGGATCGACGGTTCGTTTGCGATTTAATCGTTTTTCTTCACTGCTGGTAACATCTGCTTTAAGAGTGTGTGCAATATCTTTCGATGCAGAAGATTGCACTGTTAATATATTATTCATGACATCCTTGTACTCATTGGAAAAGATGTGACGCTCCTGTGGAAATACATCAATCAATTGAAGTAAAAGCCGTACTGAATCGCCTGCACTCATTACAGAACCCTCCAGTATCATATCGGCTCCTAATTTTCGGGCAATATTTTTTAATAGAAGGTTGCTGTTTTTGAAGTGGAGTGTTGAGCTACTCGAAATGACCCGAATTGAACTGATTTTTCCCAAATCTCCAATAATTGCATCATGTATACCATCGACAAAATAGTCGTTCTCCGAACTCCCGGTTAAGTTTTTGAGTGGAAGAACGGCAATTGAAACAGGGTGCTTCCTATGATTATTGACGATGGTAAATACAATGCCAGATACAATGACAATGGGAAGAAGAACAAGCAATATTATTCTTCTTCTTTTCTTTGGTGGACATACTTTGGGTTGATCGAAAACAGGTTCGGGATGGTCTGGATGGTTTTTTTCATCTTCTTGTTCTTTTCTTGCATTCGTTGTTTTTTGAATCTCTCCGGGAGGAAAACCATAAAAGTCATGAAAGCATTTGACGAAATAGGCCGGACTTTTAAATCCCACTTCGTAAGCCGTTTCGGATACATTGAATTCACCTGCTTTCAAATATTCGAGAGCCTTTTTGAGTCTGATCTCCCGAATAAAACAGCTGACTGATTTTTGTGTGCTGGAGTGTACCTTAAGATAAAGATTTGAACGGCTTATTCCCATTTGTTTGGCTAGTTGAGATACCCCAAATTTTTCATCTCTCAAGTTAGCCTCAGTTATTTCGGTTAGCTTTTGTATAAATTTTTGGTTGTTAGTTGATAGTCCGTCCATAGCTTTCCTTCGATGCTGACAATTTGGTTTTTTGCACGTATTACAGACAATAGCTGTTTCTTGCTTCTGGACTTGATGGTTCTTCTCTTGTATGCTTACGACAAGCCGCCTTAGCTTGTTCGGATTTAATCTTCGGAATTGGCTTATTAAAACTGCTAGTCAAGAGCATCCACAGGAAAGGCAGTGCGATTGAATACAGGATCAGGAAAACGACGAATGATGGATTAGTTGATGAGTCCTTTTTCCCGGAGAAGCTGGCCTACAAGCTCGTGCTCTTTTTGGTATTTGGCTTCCATCTTTGTTAATATTTCATCAAAGGCAGGTTCCTTTCGAACATTATCAAGTAATGGCCACTGCTTCATACTTACGACAAGTAATCGGGAAATTGAGGTTTTGTTCTTTTCGACTATTCTCAAGTAGTCCAGTGATTTTTCAGTTTCACCCATGGCCGAATAGACACATGCCAGAAAGGAATGCGAATAATAATTGTGGGCGAAAAAGTTGTTTCTGGCGATTTCGTCCTGAACGATCTTAATGGCTTTCCGGTAGTGTGCCTGAGCTTCTTCTTGCATGCCATTTTTTTCATAAACAAATCCCAGGATCATGGCACTTTCGCTGTTAATATACTTCTCACCATATTTTATCATGTATTTGTATGCATCCGGATAATCTCTGAGCCATAGATAATTGATCATTAAATAATAAAGATTGTCGGTACGAGTTGAATCTTTTTCGTATATGCGTTGACAGTAGTTGAGTGCAGCTTCGAAATTTCCGGACATGGTTTCGATTTCATTCATGATGCTGAAATACCGGATTGAGTCGTTGTACATATGAAGCATTTGTCGGGCATAGGTTGCTGCTACCTCCGGATAACCTGCATAAGTCAAGATCCATCCAAATTGAACCAGCATTATCGGTCGAATCGACATTTTGTTGGGAACAATTTCTTCGTACTTCAGAAAGCTTTTAACAGCGTTGTAATGGTCATCAGTACCCAAAAAATGAGAGAAGGCAAACTCATAATATTCAACTAGGTTTGCTTCATTAACCGGTAATTCTTCAAAAAGTTTATTGGCTTTGTTGGGCTGGCCTTTGGCGAGATAATAACGGCCTTTCAATGCTAGAGCTTTCCAGTTTTTGTCATCGTAATATAAGGCCTTGTTTATCATTATTAGTGCCGAGTCCAGGTATGCCGTATTATAAATGTTTCCCCAATAGCCTCTGGAAAGGTAAATTTCGCCCAGTTGAGCATAGGCATCAGCAAAGGTCGAATCTAACTGAACAGCCTGCTGAAATAGTTGCTTTGCTTTTAAGCGGTCCTGCCACGATTGTTTGACCGGGTTTAGCTCAAAAAGACGCTTGTAATCGAGCCCCCTCAGGTATAGGTTATAGGCTGTAAGGTCGGATGTTGGTTTTTTCTCCAGTTGCTGCTTTTCATCTTTGGTGATTATTGCATTTAAGTCATTGGCAACCAAAAAGGCTAATTCGCTTTGTACATTGAATATGTTGCCCATATTTACTTCCCTTTCATAGGGTTTGGACCAAAGGTGTTTGTCGGTTTTCGTTTCAATCAACTGTAAACGAATCCGGACTGTGTTGTTAATGGTTTGTGAGCTTCCTTCCAGAATGTAATTGGTTTTTAACTCTTTGCCGATTTCACGTACACTTTTGGTGGAGTTGCGGTAATGCTCTGCCGTTGTCCGCGAAATGACTCTAATATCTTTAATCAAGCTAAGTTTGTAAAGGATTTCGTCCATAAGTCCCTCTAAGATATAATCGTTTCCGTCTTCGGGACTGTCGTCAATAAACGGTAAAACAGCGATCGATCTTTCTGCATTTGCTTTCGGGCCTGAAACCGTATAAACCAGAATTAACGCAAGAAGCAGAAAGATGACTGCAGTAATAAATGAAATGAGTTTGTATCTTTTTAAAAGGTGCGTTGTCGATTGAAGTTGCTCAGCAGGATCCTGAGGATCTGAAGAATCGCTTTCGGGTATCATAGCCTTTGTAATTTCTCCCGGGGGATAGCCATAATGAGCATGAAAACATTTGATAAAATAGGAGGGGCTGCTAAAACCGACTTCATAAGCTACTTCAGAAACTGTCAGCGATGTTCCTTTTAGCATCTGCATCGCATTTTTAAGGCGAATTTCCTTCATAAAATTACTGGCCGATTTTCCGGTGACTGAGTTGATTTTAAAATACAGGCCTGAGCGACTTAAACCTGCAGCTTTAGCAAGTTCAGAAACCCCAAACTGCTCGTTTTTTAGGTTGGCCAGTATTATTTTGTTTAGCTGGTCTATGAACTGAGAATCGGTCGCATTTCTGTGGCTCATAGCATTTTCGGTTTGTTGATTCTTTTCCGGCGAGATGAGAGCAATGAAATCAACAAAAGAGTTTACGATTAATCCAAATTTTAGGTTAATCGTTGTACTGCCTTTAAGCTTGAGATACTTGATTTTTAAGGTGAAAATCTACCGCTCCAAATTTTGTTTAGTCTTTGAGCTAGAAGATTTTTGAAGCAAAAATTAGTAAGCCGGATAAAATGAATAAAATGATCAGCAGGATACCGATTATGGTGCGGTGAAGTAAAATATAACGGGCAGGTTGGCAATCCGGACAGTGATAAGTGCTTTCATGTTTTTTCTTGCGGGAATGAGTTTCACCAGGTGGGAACCCGTAATAATCGTGAAAACATTTAACGAAATAGGCCGGGCTGCTAAATCCAACTTCGTATGCTGTTTCCGAGACATTGAGTTGTCCTTCCTGCATATATTTGAGCGCCTTTTGCAGCCTGGTCTCGCGAATAAAACAGCGTACCGATTTCTGGGTGGTTTTATGAACTTTCAGGTAGAGGGTGGAGCGACTGATTCCCATTTTTGTTGCCAGCTCAGAGACCCCAAATTGATCATTTTTCATATTCTCCTCAATGATCTCAGTCATGCTTTGGATAAAGGCTTCGTTTGTTGTTTGTCTCGAGATCATAATTCGATAGCTAATAGTTTTACATCGTAATTTTTTAAGATGATTATACAATAATCGATAAAACGAATGATACGAAATTGGTATCACTGATGTTCCTGTTTCTGGTTATTGGAGTTGCATAATCAGTTGAATTTGGAATTAAGTAGTAGAGGCTACCTAAATGAAAGATCTATGGTTGAGAAATTTAGCCGGCAGCCTCTTGGATTTTATATTTTAATATTTTTTACCAGGTTTGTCTTTTATAAAGTCCCCGATTAGAGGATTAATATCTTCATGGAACATCCAATGAATAACATGCCCTCCACCCGGGAATGAGTAAAATACGTTACCGGGATAAATCATATCCGCGTAAGCCTCTGCATCAGGACTAGAGAAAAGACATAAAATCGGAACAGTCCACTCAAGAAATTCGTTTGCATCCTCGGCATCCGCCCAATAGGAAATGTTGGCGAGCAACGGGGATGGGAAGTCTAAGAAATAGCTGGCAAGCTCTCTCAATTCATCAACTCTCTCACCTGTCAAATCCAGGGGGATAAGAGCGCCTTCAAGGCCTAGTTTATCTTCTAACGTCCAGTTTGCCATAACATTGTAAGTCATCTCTCGAATCATTTGTCGTTGATCTTTTCCGGCCTCGTCTTCTGGCCAGGGATCAATTCCGCCATCTAGGACTACAAATTTTGTGATCATGGCCGGGTGCATTCTTTCGAACATTGTCCATACAGTGGGCCCCATGCTAAAGCCAACGGCTACGAACTGGTGAAGGCCTTCTTTCTTTACGATTGTGTAAACAGCTTCAGCCATCACTTCCATGGTGTATTGAAAACCGGAGTCTTCCGGATCGAGTGGAGAGCCGGGAGCAGGAGCATCACTCATGCCTTGTCCCGGAAGGTCGACGTAAATACAGCGGGCTTTATCCCTAAAATAATCAAATTGTTTTGTGTAAATGGTTAGGGGATTAGTCCATCCGGGAACCAGAACTACATCAATAGGTCCTTTCCCGATGATGCGGTAATGAACCTTCAGATCAAGATCTTTCATCATCACATAGCGGTCCTGATCAAGACCCGTGTTGCCATGGTTGACGGTTACCGCACTTTTGGTTAATGCTTGGTCGGCAAAATACTCATTTTCGTCGGCGCAACTAAATGCCAGGGATAACCCGATTGCTACGAGTAAAAATTTTAAACTTGTTTTCATAGCTTGAATTTTTGGTTTTGAAAAAGTTTTGCCGACAATTTCGGGAATAGGAGGTTGGGAGACATATCAATTTTCGTGACTCTTGTGTCAATTATGATGCAATCATATCAATTATGAAAATCGTTGAAAAAAAGGCTGATTGCTCTTTGTCAACAATCAGCCCTGTGTATATCTGGATTTGTTAGTGAATTACTCGGACACAGATTGGTTATAAACCAAATTGTTGTTGGCGAATTCAACCAAATCGCTATAGCCTTCTAAGTTATCAATGTCGAATGCCAGGTAACTAATTAGCAGGTTTTTGCCACCTAAGGTTTCAACACGAGCCCAATCCTGTTGAGCCATATTCCTGTTACCCAACTCCGCCAGGCACATCCCCCGCATTAATAGCAGGGAGGTGTCGAACGGACGATACTGAAGCCCTCTGTCGTAATGTTTCAGAGCCTGCTCGGGATTATTTTCTTTTAAAAGCAGTTGGTTGCCTTTTTGAAGTGATTTTAGGGCTGTTTTGTTGAACTGTTGGGTGATCCGAAGTTTGTCACTCGGGCTGTCGCCGGCTTTAAAATAAAGCGAAACCATGCGGTTCATCTCAACATCTTTGCCATCGATGGTGCCTGGTGTCCATTGTCCATTGGTTTCCTGCAGGGCTTGCAGTACTTGTTGGGTAATTTCGTCGGAAACACTGTTGATGACATTCACATCTTTTACGTCACCGGAAGTGGTCACCTTAAAAACGACAAGCTCAACTCCTTCTTTTTGAGTGACATTCAAGATGGCTTCTTTGTCGATGTTGTTGTAGAGTACTTGTTGCATATCCTTCAACTGAGGAGCAACCGATTTAGATGCTGTTGAACTGTTGGGCTCATTTTGCGCCAGGGAAACAAAGCAGATAAAAAATAGCAAGAAAAAGACAGAACTTGTTTTCATAACTTTTCATTTAGGGTAATTGCTTGTATGTTCTTATGAATCCGGCTGATGCAGGGGGATGCAACAACGGGATTTTTAAGAGTTTACTTGCCGTAGTACATGGCTCAAGAAGCAACGCACACCACAAGCGGGCACTATGCGCAGGTGAAAGTTTGAAAAAAGGTTGATTGACATTGTTCGGAATATTACGGGCAAAGGATGAAGATGTTTGTCATTTCAGATAAATATATCTTCTTTTAATATTGAATTAACTTTTGACGACGATGCAGAAAAAGCATCAATTTCGCAGGATTATCCTATAAGCCTTGATAAATTAGGGGATTCAAAAAACTTAAAGATGTCAAAAATTAAATTTCCGATCGGGGAACAGACGAAAGCGATACATGTAGGAGAAGAACCCGATCCGGTGAGCAGAGCTTCTGCTCCTAATATTGTTATGTCCACAACTTTTTTGACTGATGCAGATGCAGGTTTCTCTGTTGAAGAAATGGATGAAGATGCCGCCTGGATCTATACGCGTTGGGGAAACCCCACCATTCATCAACTGGAAGAAAAAGTAGCTGCTTTGGAGAATGGCGAATCCGCGATTGCTTTTGGAAGTGGAATGGCGGCTATTTCAGCTTTGTTGTTCCATTTTTTACAAGCAGGCGATCATGCTGTGATTACCGATGTAGCTTATGCGGCGATGGCAGAGATGACCAATGAGATGATCCCAAAACTGAATATCAGTATTACAAAGGTGGACACCTCTGATCTTGGTGCTCTGGAAAGAGCTATTCAACCCAATACAAAGCTGATTTACATTGAAACACCCTGCAATCCGCTGTTGAGGCTGACCGATATTGAGGCAACAGCGAAACTGGCTCACGAACACGGTGCTTTGCTGGCCGTAGATTCAACTTTTGCTACTCCCATGGCAACCCGTCCGTTGCTGTTGGGTGCCGACCTGGTGATTCATTCGCTGACTAAATACATGGGAGGGCATGGCGATGCGATTGGTGGAGCGGTTGTCGGAAACCGGGAACTGTTATCTCCGATGCGCAAGAGTACTGCAATTCGTTTGGGGGGAATTATTAGTCCTTTTAACGCCTGGCTGATTATGCGGGGAATGGCTACTTTACCAATTCGCATGAAGGCTCATGCTGAAAATGCCATGACTGTTGCTCATTTTCTTGAAAATCATCCTAAGGTGTTGCGGGTTATTTATCCCGGGCTGGAATCACATCCTCAGTATGAACTTGCGAAAAAGCAAATGCGTAATTTTTCCGGAATGATTACGTTCCAGGTGAAAGACGGACCGAAGGCTGCTGTTGACTTTTCAAATCAATTACAGCTTGTTCATTATGCTGTTTCGCTGGGCCACCACCGCTCCTTGTTGTTTTACCTGAACACGGCCGATTTACAGGAAACCTCCTTCAAATTTGATACGGAACAACAACAGGAGTCTTGGGACAGCTATGCAGGA
>NZ_JBZQJF010000234.1:0-13020 GCF_059905295.1 Mangrovibacterium sp. | reverse complement strand
GTACAGTTGCATGATCGATACGCAGGTGATTGCTTTGGTCATCGATGCAATCCGGAAGATATCATCTTTCCGGTAAGCTTGCACCTTGGCTGTACTGCGGTATCCAAAGTTTTTATAGTATACAATTTTACCATGGCGGGCGATCAGGAATATTCCACCGGGCAGCCAGTCTTTCTGCATGTATTCGTTAATCAGGCTATCAGCCAAGGCTAAGCGTTCAGAGGAAAAACCAGCCATTTCGGGAGCCGCTTCAGTAAGAGTACCGCGGTTTTCTTTTCCACAGTTGCAGGCAGCCAGCAAGAAAATAATAGAGAGGGAGAGTAGTAATTTTTTCATTTTTTGATTGAAGTTGAAATTTGGAAAGCTTAAAGGTAGCAAATCCAACCTAATTACAGGACGGTTTTAAGGGACACGAAAAGTGTTGGGTATTTGGGGCCAATTTGTATTGCAAAAGTATGAATGGGGATACCGGTTAGTAGGTGTTTGAAGTGCTATTATTTGGAAAATATGTCAAAAATTCTAATTTTAAGGTAATTTCGATTGGTGTTGGTCGTTTTTGGTCTAAAATATTTTCAAAATGACACGATTGCCTGTCGGGTAAAATAATTTGAAAAATCATTAAGCTATGCATAAAATAAGGAAAGCTTTGGGGGCTTTTAAAAATTATAACTGTTGTCAGTCGGTGCTATGCGCCTTTAGTGATGAGTTGAATATACCGGAAGATCTTTGTGCGAAATTGGGAGCAGGTTTTGGCCGCGGAATGGCTACAGGTAATATTTGTGGAGCTGTAACCGGTGCTTACATGGTATTAGGTTTAAAAAATGAAGGTGTTGAAAATAATGAAGAACTGAAACAGAAGACTAAAGAGATGATTCTTCGTTTTAATAAGCGTTTTATAGCCGCCCAGGGAAGTTTGTTGTGTAAAGAATTGTTGGGCGTTAATGTATCAACACCAAGAGGAACGCGGATAGCCCGGGAGAAAGATTTATATAATCGGTTTTGTCCGAGATTTGTCGAAAGTGCTGTCGCAATTTTAAACGATGAACTACCCCATAATGGATTATTTAAATCTGTGAGTTAACCATTTCTTTCGTATGCTGTTTCATCGTGTCTTCCTTAAATTTTGCGAATGCTGCATCTCGGGTTCCCTGACGTGATATTAGGAATATGATCAGTTATACCAGATATAGTCCGTTTTTCGATAACGGCGAAGCGGGATCCGATACTCTAAAAGGATTTCGTGTGAGGGAGAATTCTTTAAATCGATATTTAAATTTAAATCGTAGGTATAGCCAATCCTGAAGTTCGGTGAGATGTTTAACCCAGCAATCAGAGTTAATTGCTTGGTCGACCGGTAAGTTAGGCCGAGATCGAACAGTTCGGTTGGGCCTTTTACTAATCCGGTTGGCCGTTTAAAGCGGATAATTCCTGTTGTTTCCACAACAGTGAGGTTGCTCCTGTTTGATAGCTGAATTCCGGCAGTAACGTTATAAGCCTCGTGTTCGCTATTCTTATACAGGGCGTATAAATAGCGATGGTTGCTGATCAAAAACTCGTCATCAGACTTCCATAGGGCCGGTAAATGTGTTGTGGCTGCCCCTGCAATAAAATATTTTCCTTCGATTTCAAAGCCTAAAGAGGCATCCGGAGAACTGTAGTGTTCTGCCGTATAGTCCACCGCCGGATCGTCGATAATGACAGCTTCGTAATCGGCGCCATTAATCATTCGTGAGTAAAGTCCAACGGAAAGGCCCAAAGAAAGGTTGAGTTCCCGACCTAGTTTCAGCTGGTAAGCATATTGCAGCATTGGATTGAGAACCGTTGTAAGCCCGATCTTGTCGCGAAGCATGCTTATGCCAAAAGCAGAATGATATTCTTCGTAGAACCCTGAAACGTTAAGATTGCAGATTTCGGGTGCCCCTTCTATGCCGGTCCACTGGTTCCGGTAATTCGAGAAAAAATAGATAAAGCCAGGACGAGCTATCGAGGCAGGGTTGTAGTTTGCTCGATTGTACCAATGGCTGGTTGTGCCTAACTCAGTTTGTGCATAAGTTGCCTGGAAAGCACAAAATAGGATGCCGGCCAATAGGAGTGTTATCTTTTTCATAGTTGCCGGTATTTATTTCACTAATGTTATAAAGCCCTTTTTAGTAAATTCGACATCGTTGCTATCGGTATATTTCACGATGTAGAAATAGGTGTCAGGATCGGCCTGACGCCCTTTGTAATAACCGTCCCACCCAAGATTTCCTGAGTAAATCGTAATACCATGCCTGTCGAATATCAACTGGTCGAATCCGGGCATAAATAAGTCGTTTATCCCATCGTTATTTGGGGTGAAAACATTGGGTATGAATGGACTCACCGCGATACTTGTTGAGTCGGTAGTTGTGCAGCCGTATTCGTTTGCAACGGAAATAGTTACTTCTAAGGCTGTTAACTCGTTTAGATTGGAATAAGTGTAGCTATGACTGGCCTGATCCACCAGATTGCCATCACCCATGTCCCATTCAAAAGAAATAGCATCGCTGGAAATCGCATTACAATCAACAGTGTTGTTCCGAACATCGACTGTATAGGTTGAAAGTGCAAACTCGAGGGTTGGGTTCGGTTTTTCGATAACGCTGATGCTTTGTTGCTGGCTGCATCCAAAATCAGAGTATCCGGTAACCGTGTAGGTACCCCCTGATTCGATTTGAATTTCATCAGTGGTTTCCCCGGTGCTCCACAAATAACCTGTTGCTCCACTTGCAAGCAAACTGGCAGATCCCCCGGCACAAAACAAGCTGTCGCCCGATAGCTCCAAAGTCCACGCTTTGTCTTCCGTGACATTGAATGTTATGGTATCCGAAACACAACCTTCCGAAGAGTATCCCAACATCCAATAAGTACCACCGGGATCCCCAATATTGATCGATTCGTTTGTGCTACCGGTGCTCCAAAGGTAGCTGTATGCGCCGTAAGCTTTGAGCGTTGTTGTTTCACCGGGGCAATAAGTCGTATCGCCGGTAAAGCCAACTAAGGGAGGCGAAAAAGACTCTACTGTTTTTGAAATGGTATCTGTACATCCCGACGGGGGATTATAAATAATTAACTGGACGTCGTGCAAACCCGAAGTCTCAAATGGATGGACAAAACTTTCTTCGGTTGAAGTTTGTCCTTCTCCTAAATTCCACAGATAATTCAGAGTTCCTGAATTTGTTGTACTCTTATTGGTGAAGGCGACTTTGTTTGTTGAGCAGTCTTTCATTGCCCAATCAAAATCAGCCTTTGGTTCGTATTTGGCAACAACCGATGAAAGTGTTATCTGGCAGCCTGTTTCAGATTCCATAGTGCAAAAATATTTAGCACCCTCCTCGGGATCTTCAAGTAATAAATCCTGTTCATTACTGACTACGGTTGCACTGTCGGTATCCAGCCATTGGTAGGTTTCGAAACCATCCGGAGCTTCCAGAATAGCCATGTTGTCGTTGGTGCAATAGTCAACGGTGATATATAATGGCATGGCATCGGCAACAAAATAGGCATATCCGTAGTGGTAACGTCCTTTACAATCAGCCGACATAAATTCGATGGTAATTTTCTGTCCGATGTATTTTGATAGATCTGCTCCTACTGTTGTCCAATCCCGCCACATAACCGGATCTCTTGATCCGTTTGGGGTGTAGGACTGGAATCCATCTATGCTGGCTGAAGAATAAACGTCGTAGTTTGAGCAGTCCGGAATTTCATCACCGTCTGAATCATAAAGTGTGAGTTTAAAACGAGGCTCCTGGGAGGCTGTATGATCACTGGCATATTGTAAGACACAGGCAAATTTCAGCAATAAAAAAGCATTCGTCGAATCTAGGGTCATGCTATATCGTAAGCTTTGTTCCCAGCACCGGGGGTTGGAATCCGAACTGTTGATCTCACAGCCCAGGCGAGCGGAATAGGTATAGCCATCGGGAATCATTTTTAGTGCATTGCCGGTGTTCGAATCATAAGCGGATTGGTCAGAGATAATCACATGCCGGCGTGAGGTTGGTAAGCTGACTTGTGTTGGGGATGAGTTGATAGAGCTAACTTCAAGGCTTTCACGCCAGGTATAACCAGTCCATCCGTCGAAGGTTCCTTTTTCAAATCCCAGGTTCTGCTTGTTTTGTGAAACTGCGTTCAGCGAAATTCCCAACAAGAAAATAAGGATGTTGATGCGTAAATTTATCCTGTAGCAGTAGGTGTTCATAGCTAGGTGATTAACTGAGGTTTAGATGCAATTTTCAGAATGCCTGATTTGGATAATTTACCTTTCCTGAGGAAATACCTTGGTTACCCTTTTAACACATTGTCCGACATCCTTTTATATTCTAATCCCAGTAAAATATCTGTCACCCTACTTTTTAAAATTTCTTTTTAATCTGATTATTAGCAGCACGGAAAGAGGAATGGGCAAAACGATGGCATGTAAAAACCATTAAAAAAAAAGACGCAGCATCTGCCGAAGCAAATGAGCGCCTTTTTACGAGGTATTATAAAAACTAATCTTCTATCTTAATGTCCTCTCGGGGACTATCTTCGGGGATAACTCCCAGCAGTTTTTTCACCCGGTAATTAATCCGGATTGTCAACATATACATAACAGGAGAGATGATCAAGGTCAGGAACGTTGCAAAGGTCAATCCGAAGATGACGGTCCACGACATTGGTCCCCAGAAAGCAACCGTCTCACCACCAATGGTAATATCCGGATTGAATTCGCTGAACAGTTTGAAGAAGTCGAAGTTCAGACCAATGGCTAAGGGAACGAGCCCAAGCACTGTTGTAATGGCTGTTAACAATACCGGGCGCAAACGGGTTTTCCCCGCTTTAACCAGGCAGTTTATTTCGTCTTCAATACGAAGGAATGCTTTTTCGGAAAGGCCTAGCTCCTCTCGTTTACGCTGGCGAAGCAAGTCGATATAGTCGACCAGTACAATCCCGTTATTCACCACAATACCAGCCAGCGAGATGATTCCGATTCCGGTCATAATCACCACAAAGTTCATTTGGAAAATTCCTAAGCCAAGGAACACCCCAATGGTGCTGAAGAGCACTGTCGTCATGATAATTAACGGTCGGATGAACGAGTTGAATTGGGTAACCAAAATCAGGGTAATCGAGGCCAGGGCGATTAGCAAAGCCATAATCAGGAATTGGCTGCTTTCTTCCTGCTCCTGTTGTTCACCCGTAAATTTGAGCGAGTAACCACGCGGCAAATTGTAGTTGGACAAGACCTGGCGAATACGAGCGTTAATTTCATTTGCATTGTAGCCTTCCAGCACGTTTGACGAAATGGTGATTGTACGCTTGTTATTGATCCGGTTAATTTTATCGTAGGTACTTGAATATTCAAACGAAGCAACAGCCGAAATCGGGATTTCGTGTCCTTCAACCTTAATTTTTTGGTTCATCAAGGTAGAAACATCGTTGCGGTAGTTCTCCGCCAGACGAATATAAATGTCGTATTCATCTTCACCTTCTTTAAAGTCACCGGCATCGTAGCCGTAAACAGCGTTGCGCAGTGCCATGGCAATTTCGCTGGTCGAAAGCTGGTAAAGTCGTGCTTTCTCGCGGTCGATTTTCACACGCATTTCGGGCTGGTTGGTATTAATATCGAGCTTTAGGCCTTCAATTCCTTCAATCCGGTCAGCATTGATCCGGTTAATGACCTGGTCGGTGATTCGCAATAACTGGTCGAATTTATCGCCTGACACTTCAATGTTGATAGGAGCACCGACCGGAGGACCCTGCTCTTCTTTTTCCACATAAATTTTAGCACCTATAAATCCGCTCAGAGCTTTCGAAAGGTCGGCCATAACTTTGCTTGTACTAATTCCGCCTCTAAGTTTGTATTCTTCAAACGAGATAGAAATCAGCGATTTGTTTGGACTGTTCGTGCCGCTGTCAAACATACCTCCTTTACCGTTCCCAACGTTCGTCGTAACCGACTTGATAATGTGCTTATAAGGCTCGAGGGTTTTCGCTACAATTTTTTCAACCCGTTTGGTTACTTGGTCGGTTCGGTCAATAGCCGTTCCAAGCGGAAGTTCGGTGGTCACATAAACCGTTTGCGGATCAGTGGATGGAAAAAACACTACATGAGGGTTTGAAATCTTAAAATAATAACCGATAGAAAGAAGCATTAATAAAAATGTTCCTGCGAAAAATACAACCGGTTTCCATCCGGTAAGTGCAAACCTCAGTTGTCTTTCGTAGAAGTTCTCAAGCCATACAAGAAAGGTGTTTTGGAACCAGCGAGCGAGCCCCCTTAGTGCAATAGCATTCAGTATCATGAGTAGTGCTACCAGCGCAATCAGGTTAGCAAACCAATATACCCCCAGCATATAAAAAGGGATGCTTATAGCGAGAATGATTCCGGCATTTCGAAGGATCCGTTTTACATTGGCTTTTTTGTTAATGTCTTCAATCTTCATAAAGGTGGCAATAAATGGAGGTGTTAACACCAGTGCCACGAACAAAGAAGACGCTAAAACGATGATGAGGGTTTGGGGGAGAATTTTCATGAATTCACCCATAATCCCTTTCCAAAAGATAAGCGGGAAGAAAGCTGCCAAAGTTGTTAGGGTTGACGAGATAATCGGAAAAGCAATCTCGCTAACCCCGCGCTTGGTTGCTGTTAAAATGGAATAGCCTTGCGAGTGTAGACGATAAACATTTTCAACTACCACAATCGAGTTGTCGACCAGCATCCCCAAGGCCAAAATCAAGCTAAACAGAACCATGTTGTTCATGGTAATGCCCATCTGCTGTAAAATGATGAAGGATAAAAACATGGACAGCGGGATGGATAAACCCGAAAACAGGGCGTTGCGGAATCCAAGGAACAGGAATAATACGAAAATTACGAGAATCATCCCCAGGATGATGCTGTTCTCCAGGTTGGCAATTTGGTTGCGGATATAAAATGAATTATCGTCGGTGATGCTGACATCCAAATTGGCCGGTAAGTAACCGTTATCCTGGTACTCTTTGATAAGCTTGCGTACATTCTCTGTTGCCGACAAGATGTTCTGCCCGCTTTTCTTGGTTATTGAAAGGGTAACAACCGGCTTTTCCCCGAGACGAGAAATTGTCGATCGTTCTTTGTAGCCATCGACTACCGTAGCAACATCGCGGATGTAGGTTGGTTTGCCATCGTTTACTTTTATGATGGTGTTTGCAATCTGATCCATGCTGGTGTAGTCGGCCTGCACACGAATCACCCGCCGGGTTTCCTGCGCTGTAAATTCCCCTGCGCCCATGGTTAGGTTTTCGGCTCGAATTGCCGTGGCTATATCCTGAAAAGTCATTCCGCTGGCTTCCAGTTTATAGGGATCTACATTGATCTGAATTTCCCGTTCGTCGACACCCTTCAGCTTAGCTTCCGATATTTCGTTGAGGCCTTCGAATTCGTCCTGCAAGGTTTCGGCAAATTTCCGAAGTTCCCGCAAACTGAAGTCACCGCTTAGGTTAACATTCATGATTGGAAATTCTGAAAAGTCCAGATCCTGGACAAGCGGATCACTGTCCAGGTCGTCCGGCAGTTCGGTTGCCGCCTTATCTACCCGGTCTTTAGTATCCTGAAGGGCGACTTTTGTATCAACATCAGTGTTAAACTCAACGATGATGACGCTGACATCCTGGTAGGAAGCTGAGGATACTTTTTTAACACCTTGCATCCCTTTCAATTCTTTCTCAATCGGGCGGGTGATAAAGTTTTCAATGTCAACCGGCGAGTTTCCCGGATAAACTGTTTGTACAAAAATGTAGGGGATGACAACCTCGGGGTAAAGCTCCCGGGGCATTTGCTGGTACGAAAACATACCGAAGAAAACCAGTAAAACCGTCAGAATGTAAACTGTAGTTTTATTCTTGATGGCCAGGTAAGTCGGTTTAAACTTCCGGTGTATGTTTTGTGAGTTATCGTTCTTTTTTTCGTTTCCCATGATGGTCTCTTGTTTATACTTTTAAAGAAACTACTGGTTTAGAATTTAATCGGGCTACCATCAACAACCTGGTCAAAACCTTCTGAAATGACTTGCATACCAGGCTCGATTCCTTTGCTGATTTCAGTCATGTTGTTGTTTGAAACCCCTGTTTCAAGGTAGATTTTCTTGGCTTTTTTAATTTCAGTAGAATTATCAACGATGAAGGTGTACTGTCCCCGGAAGTCGTGCTTGATCAGAAGTGAAGGAATGACAATCGCCGAGTCGGCAACATAGTCCCTGATTCTCAAAACAGAATTCATATTTGGTTTGATTAATCCGTCCGGATTAGACAGGTTGATCCGTATGCGGAATGTCCGGTTGTTTGGGTCGATATAGTTTCCGATTTGCTCGATTGTGCCGTTCATTTTTCGGTTAATGGCCGGGAACTCGATAAATACTTCTTCTCCTTTGTTTACTTTGGTCAGGTATGTTTCAGCAATATCGCCGTAAATTTTTATTTTGCTGATGTTGATTACTTTGGCGAAAGGAATTTGTGCCCCGGCAATTTCTCCTTTTTTCTGGTAGATAACATCCACCGTTCCGTCAACGGGAGCTTTCACCTCGGTCATGTCCTTTTGTGCCTGTAGACTTTCCAGTCGGCGTTCCTGCGATTCCATATTGGTTTTGGCTTGCAGGTATTGCATTTCCGATCCGATTTTCTGATCCCAAAGGTTTTGTTGGCGCTCAAATGTTGTTTTGGCAAGTTCTAAACTGATTTTTGCTTCCGCAATATTTTGATCAAGCATTTCGGTGTTCAGCGTTGCCAGCACTGTTCCTTTAGTAACCTGTTGGCCTTCTTTCACCAAAATTTCTCGAATAATTCCGGATCCCTCAGGACTCACATTGACCTCTTGATCGGCTTCAACTTTACCGGTTACTTCGATGAAGTGTTCAAAAAGCTGGGGCTGAGTAGGTGAAACTTTTACGTTAATGAAGTCAATCTTTTTTAAAGCATCCAGTTCATCTTCAAGCTTGGTGATTTTTACCTCCAGCTTCTCGCGTTGTTTTTTATATTCGGCCAGCTGTTTGCGCTTAGCTTCGGGGCTGTCGTCTGTTGTTCCTGAACAGGAAGCCAAGAACAGGCTGATAGCGATAATGAAAAGTAGGTTAATCTTTTTCATGGTGTGAGTTGTATTTGTTTTCATGCTATTTCCCAATTGCTTTGTCGTAATTGATTTTTGCGGTGAATAACTGCATTGCTGAGTTCACCCAGTTTGATTGAGCGGTGATAAACTGGCTTTCTGTGACAGCCAGGTCCGAGCTCGAAATAATCCCGTTGTTGTATTTAATTTTCGATTTGTCGTAAATCCGCTTGGCGAGTTCCTTGTTGTCGGTTGTATTGTTGAATTGATCGACAGCACTTTCCAGATCGGCAACAGCTGTCAGGTAATCCTTTTGTAAGCTTTGTACAGCCTGTAATTGATCGTTCTCCGCTTTTTGCAATTCAATACGAGCCTGTTTTACTTTGGCCGCTTTATTTCCTGCCGAGAAGATAGGAACACTGAGGTTCAGTCCCCACATCGAAGAGGGGTACCAGGAATTGGAACTTTTGAAGAGATTCCAGCTGTTTCCGTAGGCTGTTTTGTTCCAGTTGAAGAAAGCACTTAGTCGGGGGAGGTACGCAGACTGCTCCAGTTTCAGAAGTTTAACCTGGCTCTGTCGCTGCGAATCCAAAATCCGATAATCGATATGGCTGGAATAGTCGAAAACGCTGTTATCTTCTTTTTTAAACAAAAGCGGAGCGATGAAATCGTCGAGCTTATCTGTCAATTTAATCGGGCTGTTTACATCAACACCCATGGTGTATTTCAAAACCATTTCTGTCACCCGAATTTCGCGTTCTGCTTTAATGATTTGATTCTCCGAATTTTGAACGATCAATTTAAGCTGGTCAACATCCTGTTCTTCAACAAAACCATTTTCGAACATCGCTTTGGTGTCGGAGTATTGTTTTTGGTTGTTTGCCAGGTTTTCCTGCAGAACCGAAAGATTTCGACGGGCAATTAAAGCGCCGTAATAAGCTTGTTCTACTGCATGGCGGATCTCGATTTCACTTTTTTCTTTTGCCTGAGTCGCCAGTTCCAGATAAAGTTTTGCGGAACCGACACCTACAATATACGAACCGTCAAACAAGAGTTGGTCGACAGAGAAGCCGTATTCTGAGTTGTATTTCTGGCCGAACGAAACTTCATAATATTCGCCGGCATTTCCGCCAACAAATTCAGCAGGAATCAGCGAAACCGGTAAGTTCAGGTAATTGGTATAGCTCCCCGACCCCGAAACCTGTGGCAATCCGGTAGCAATGGTTTCCCATACCTTCTTGCGGGCAGCATCTACGTCGAGCGAGCTGTTTTGAATTGTGTACGAATGCTTCGATGCATAAGCTTTCGCTTCGTCAAGCGAAAACTGCAAGCTGTCTTGTCCGAAGACACTTGCTGCGTCTATGAGCATGAACACAATTAAAATTGTTTGTCGAACTCTAATTTTCATTCTAAAGGTTATTTAATTGTTGTTTGTAATATTCAATCCCTGAAGGCGTGCAAATGGCATGTAGATGGTAATCCAGTATTTTGTCAAAAATTCCCATGCTCAAACATTCTTTTTCCGAGAAAATGTCATTCTCCGGATTGAAGATGAGCAAGCTTCGGCCAATCGACATGCGGGCAACAAAATCATTGTCCAGATCCTGTCGGAAGAGACCCTCTTTTTGTCCTTTTTCGAGAAGGGAGATCTCAATTTCGTAGATTAGCTTCCGTTTGTAGTCTTGTAGTTTACTATGAATTTTGGGGTAAAGGCGTTTCAGATCGTAGTCGAGGTTGTTTTGTACAAGCTCAAAAACATCAGCGATCTTTTCTCTAAAGTGAAATAATTGGTCTATTGCATTTAAGTCTGGTGATTCGCACAAACGAAGGTTTGGATTCGATATAATGAAATGGTCGGTGAATGCGTTAACCAACTCTTTTTTGTCTTTGTAAAAACTATAGATTGTTTTCTTTGAAACGGCTGCCTCTTTGGCAATTTCGTCCATTGTAATACTTCGGATGCCATGTTTAAAGAATAGCTGTGCAGCCGTGTCCAATATATATTTTTTCTTTTCCGTTGTCATGGCTGCAAAACTAAGATTTTTTCCAATATGGAAACTTTGAAAACGAATAAAGTTTCCTTTGTTTTCGTTAATTTTTTATTTCAACAGAGATATGCCTGCTTATTAGGCACAAATGTAGCCTTAGGCTTTCATTTCGCAGGAAGCTAATCGGTTAGTGACGAAATAAGTCGAGGAGTGTCGAATAGGGGTGGGCGGCTAGTTATTTTCGTCGGCTAAAGCCTGTAAAAACAAAGCTGCAATTTTTAAATCCGAAGGTTGTGTAATCTTAATGTTCTCGGGGTTTCCGTCAACCAGATTAATGGGCAGGCCCATGGCTTCGCAAACCGAAGCATCGTCGGTAAACAAGGGGGATTCATCTTGCTTAAATGCCTCTTTTATGATGGCCAGCTGAAAGGTTTGAGGTGTCTGCACTAAGCGATATTGGCTGCGGTCGGCATGCTTACTTCCTTCGCTGTTAATTTGCCTGATTGATTCGATAACGGGAACAACCGGTAGGGCGTTTCCTTTGGCTATTGCTGTTTGCTCGCAATTGCGAATGGTGGTAGCGGAAACTAAGGGACGTACACCGTCGTGAATAAATACAATACCTGTATCAGGAAGTGAATCCAGCCCGTTTTTTACCGATTGGAAACGGCTGGTCCCTCCGCTAACTAATGTGTGCGGAATGCTGAAATTATGATTTCTACAGAGTTCCTGCCAATAATCGAATTGAGCAACAGGAAGAACAAGAGTGATTTTGATTGCGGCGTTGTAGTTGACAAAGCGCTCTATGGTGTGCATTAAAATAGGTTTACCATTCAGGTTCAAAAACTGTTTGGGAACCTCGCTACCCATCCGGGTACCGCTTCCTCCTGCTACTATTAATGCAAACTTTTCCATGTGCTCAATGTTGAAAACAAAAATAGCAATACATTTATAAATCGATTCGTTCGCGATTTATTAATTCTGAAATGATAAAACCATGCAAGCAGTACTCCAGTTTTTAAGCGGTTTAAAAGAGAATAATAGTAAAGAGTGGTTTAACGACCACCGGAAGGAATATGAAGAGGCCAAAGAGCAGATGCTTTTTCTGACCGATATCCTGATCCAGGAAATCCGGCGTTTTGATGAGGATATTCCTGCCTTGAGTGCTAAGGATTGCTTATTCCGCATTTTCAGGGATGTGCGTTTTTCGAAGGATAAAAGCCCGTATAAAACCAATATGGGGAGCTTTATTGCCCCGGGAGGGCGAAAAAGTGACTTTGGAGGCTACTATATTCATTTGGAGCCAGGATCTTCTTTTGTTGGAGGAGGAATTTGGTGCCCGGAACCTGATGTGTTGCGAGCCATTCGTCTGGAAATTTACGAGTCGCCCGACAGTTTTAAAGAGGTCCTTTATGATGATGATTTCAAACAGTACTTCACCGATATCATGGGTGAAAAGCTGAAAACTGCTCCTAAAGGCTTTGATAAGGAATTTGCGGATATTGATTTACTTCGTCCGAAATCGTATGCTTTTGGCCATTCGTTGAGCGACGATCAGGTGCTGGGAGAAGATTTGATTGAAGATGCGGTTGATATGTTTAGACAATTAAGTCATATGAACAGGTTCCTGAATGAGGCGATAAAAAGACGTAAATAAGGGAAAATTTGAAAATAGAAAATGTTCGTTCGTATAGCGGATTTGCAAAAACAGGGGGGTAAAAGTAGTCGTTCGTTAAGTTGTTTTGAAAAAGGGGTTACTATTTGGGGAACCTCGGAATTAACTTATAGATTAGTTTCTTCCCACAACCCATTTTCATAGAAAAAGCCGGAAAGATTTTTTTTCCGGCTTTTTTATTTTTGTTTGGAAAGTGATTATTTCACCTCACCATTTTTAATCAACCATTCGGCAATTTGTACAGCATTTAATGCAGCGCCTTTTTTAAT
>NZ_JBZQJF010000233.1:0-8829 GCF_059905295.1 Mangrovibacterium sp. | reverse complement strand
CCTGGGAGTTGACATGAAAGATGGTGGAGATTTCAAAACAATTGAAACTCCGGCCCCCTTCCCCATTCGTGGTGATTTAAAAATTGAACCTGCAAAAAAAGCCTTTCACTCAGTCTTGGCTCATGCAGGAGCATCCTTACATCGCGATGCAGTTGACCGACGGATTTTGGAAGAAACAAGAAAGGGTACCAGCACCTACAGCGGAAGTGTTGAGCATATCCCGGGAATCATCGACAGCCAGAACGATGTTGGAGGATGGCCTCAATTGAAATCAGGAATTGTCCCTGCCGATACGGACAAAGATGGTCTCCCCGATGCCTGGGAGCTGAAACACCTACTGAATCCGAATGATCCGGCTGATAGCCAGCAACTCAATAAATCGGGCTATACCATGCTCGAAACATATATCAATCAAATCTGCAAACCCTAAAAACATGCGCTTATGAATTGAATACAAACTGGAAGACAAAGGAAAAAAGGTAAAAACAAATAATCAATTATTAATTCAACACAATCAATTAACTAATCAGCAGAATCATTAAAAGGTAGATCAGAAAATAGATAGTGGTTCCAGCTGAGTTTAAAAATTATCCTATGAATAAAAAGCTATTTAGTTTTTTGCTGATGTGTCTGGTATCGTTGAGTGTTGTCGCTCAATCGACTCAAGTCACCGGGGTTGTTTACGACGACCAGGGAGAGACTTTACCGGGAGCATCAGTTGTTGTAAAAGGCACCACAATTGGTGTTTCAACTGACTTTGACGGAAACTTCACCCTGAATGTTCCGAATGCAAAAACAGCAACACTACAAGTTAGTAGTATTGGTTTCGAAACTGCTGAAATTTCTTTAGCGCAACAAACAACAGGTATTAAGGTAAACCTGAAATCATCCGTTCAGAAGATTGATGAGATTGTTGCAGTTGGTTACGGTACAATGAAGAAAAAAGACCTGACGGGGTCTGTTGCTCAAGTTGGATCGGACGCACTAAGAAATGTTCCTGTAAGTTCAGCTTCAGAAGCCATTACCGGACGTATGGCTGGTGTACAGGTGACAACTACTGAAGGTTCTCCGGATGCAGATGTGAAAATTCGTGTACGTGGTGGTGGTTCTATTTCTCAGGACAACTCTCCGCTTTACATTGTTGACGGCTTCCCTGTGAGCTCAATCAGCAACATTCCTCCAACCGACATTCAGGACATCACTGTACTGAAAGATGCGTCATCAACGGCAATTTACGGTGCCCGTGGTGCTAACGGTGTTATCCTGATCACCACTAAAAGTGGTAAGGAAGGTCGTGTTAACGTAAGCTTCAACTCTTACTTTGGAGTTCGTCAACGGATTAAATCCTTACCGGTTTTAAGCCCGTACGAGTATGTGCTGTACCAATATGAGATTGACCAATCGTCAACATTCGAAGGTTACTACGGTACCTATAACGATTTGGACATCTACAAGTCGGTAAAAGGTATCGACTGGCAAGACAAAGTGTTTGGACGCACAGCTACCCAACAGTATTACAACCTGGGGATCAGCGGTGGATCTAAAAACACCACCTTCAACTTAAGCTTAACCCGTTCGGATGAAGATGCGATCATGCTAACTTCAGGTTTTGAGCGCAACAACCTGAACTTTAAACTGAAAACCAAGATTGCTGACAACCTGAGCTTCGACTTCAACACACGTGTATCTCACACCGTTGTTGATGGTGCCGGTACTTCGTCGGACAAATCAGGTGCGAACTCTAAATTGCGTAATGCGGTGAAATATGCACCAACCAAAGGCTTACGCGAATTCACCCAGGGCGATCTTGCGAATGATGACCTGAGCAGCCCGGAATCATCCAGCCTATTGTACGACCCGGTTGAATCCGTTTTGGACGAATACAAAAAGCAATTCCGTCTGAATATGAACTTCAACGCAGCGGTGAACTGGGATATTAATAAAGACTTGAAATTCCGTACTGAATGGGGTTATGCCTTTACGCAAAACCGGACCGACTATGTCTGGGGAAAGGCAACCAGCACTGCTAAAAACTACGCCGGACAACCTGTTGGCCGTATCTACAATTACGACGGTGAAAACTGGCGTTTTGCGAACACCTTGACCTATAGCAAGGATGATATCTTACCAAACCAGGACTTAACAGTTCTTGTTGGACAGGAAATGTCATCAAGCTGGGGTAAATCAGTGACCAACGAATCTCGCTTCTTCCCTGCCGGAATGGCTGCCGAAGACGTACTGGCCATGTTTAACCTGGGAACTGCAATTCCTACCGTTACCAATATCGGAGCCAAAGACGACCTTTCGTCTTACTTCTCACGTGTTAACTATTCAATCAACGACAAATACCTGATTACAGCAACCATGCGTGCTGACGGTTCAAGTAAATTTGCCAAAGGAAACCGTTGGGGATATTTCCCGTCACTGGCCTTTGCATGGCGTTTGAGCGAAGAAAATTTCATGGAGAATACCCAAGACTGGTTGTATAATCTGAAAGTTCGTGCCAGCTACGGTAGTTCAGGTAATAACCGCATCGATAGTGGTTTGTGGAGACAAAGTTACACCACTGACAACGACAACAAACCATACTTCCCGAATGAGAGTGAAGCTTCTCAGTTAATTCCAAGTACAGCTTTGGCTAACGAAGACCTGAAATGGGAAACGACACACACTGCCAACCTTGGTTTCGACTATGGTTTCTTCAATGGAAAAATCAGCGGTTCGTTAGACTTATACTACAACCGCACTGTTGACTTGCTGATTGACCAGCCGGTTCCGGAAAGTACCGGTTACAAAACTCAAATGATGAACGTGGGTCAAACATCGAACCGCGGTTTGGAATTTGTTGTGGACGCCGTTTTGGTTGACAAAAAGGATTTCACATTGAATGCCTCATTCAATATCACCTTCAACAGAAACCGGGTTGATAAATTCCGCAATGGTCAGTTGAACTACAAAACTTACTCATCAGGATGGAACGGTTCAGCAGCACCAACATCTGACTACATCGTTCAGGAAGGACACGAAGTTGGTGAAATGTATGGTTATGTAACCGATGGTATGTATTCGTTCGATGATTTTACATTCAACAATGCGACCCATACCTGGGATTTAAATGCAACCGATGCAGATGGTAATCCAATCGCTGACGACAGCAGCATCACTTCTTCAGGATCTTATTTTGGACCTGGCGCCTTAAAATTGAAAGACCTGAATAAAGATGGTGTTATCGATGAAAATGATAAAACTGTTCTGGGTTCAGCTCAACCAATTCACACCGGAGGTTTCAACCTGACAGCTACCTACAAACACTGGGATGCTTCAGCCTTCCTGAACTGGTCTTATGGTAACGAGGTGTACAATGCCAACAAATTAGACTACTCCAGCCAATTGATGTCTCGTAAATATCAGAACCTGAATACCGATATGGATTTGGCTCACCGTTTCACTACAATTGATCCGGAAACCGGCTTGAATATCTACTATGGTCAAGATGCCAACCCGACTCGATTACAGGAAATCAACAAAGGCAAAACCATGTGGATGCCTTTATTCACAACCACGATGCTGCATTCTTATGCTGTTGAAGACGGCTCATTCCTTCGTTTAAACAACGTAACTGTTGGTTACACGATGCCTTTCAAATGGAATAGCGGAGAGAATAAGGCTAGCTTACGCATGTATTTCACCGGTTATAACCTGGCAATCTGGACCAACTACAGCGGTTTCGATCCTGAAGTTGATACCAGAAGAAGTACGCCTCTGACTCCGGGTGTTGATTACTCGGCTTACCCACGTAGCCGTCAGTATGTGTTCGGCGTAAACTTAACATTCTAATTTTTCGAGCAATGATTAAAAATAAAATATTACCTGCATTATTAATTTTGCTGACGCTGGGCTTCGCTTCGTGTAACGAATCGTTCCTGGACCAGACGTCAGATTCAGAATATACCAGTGATGTGGTATTTTCAACCCCTGCTTATACGAACTCGGCTCTCATGGGTATTTACAGCATCATGACTTATGATGAAATGTACTCATCGCGCCTGTCGCTGATGTATTCGACAAACTCAGATGTTGAAGTTGTTGGTGCCGATCAGAGCTCATACAACCAACAAGGTAACCGCGGTATTAGTAACTACTTTGCTACTCCCAGCTGGGCAGGTCACCTCGACAGAACCTGGAAAGCTTTGTATAAAGGTATTGAACGGGCCAACATTGCCATTGCCGGAATTCCGGAAAGTAGTGCCTATACAGCTGCCGATACACAAAGCGATATGCAAAACTACTATGGTGAAGCATTAACGCTGCGTGCTTTGTTTTACTTTGAGCTGGTTCGTAACTGGGGCGATGTTCCTTTCAAACTGGAACCGACAAAATCTGACGGTTCTAACTTCTACCCTGCTGTTGCAGATCGCGACACGATCCTGGATCACATGATCAACGACCTGACAACAGCTGCCAACCTGATGGACTGGGGATCAACTCCGGAACGTGTTAGCAAAGGTTTTGCACTGGGATTACAAGCTCGTATCGCATTGTGGCGCGGTGGTTATTCAATCCGTAATAAAGAAGGTTTCCCTACCGAACGTAGTGCCGACTATTTGGATTACTACCAAATTGCCCGCGATGCTTGTTACCAGGTTATGACTGAAGGTCCTCACAAGTTATACAACGATTACGGCCAAATCTGGAAAGATTTATGTCAGCTGGAGCCCAATACCAATTATTACGAAAACATCTTCGAGGTGGCTATGGGTATTACCCGCAGTAGTGAAGTTGGTTATTCAATTGGTGTACGTTTCCGTCAAAACAAAAAGTATGGTTACGGAAACAACGCCAACGTACAATCTACAACTCCTTATTACTTCTACCAGTATGACCAGGATGACTTACGTCGCGACTACAACGTAGCTTGCTACGAATATCGTCCGACACCGGAAACAGAAGGAACGGATGCCGAAGTAGACAAAGAAATGTTTGTAAGCAACCCGTTCTCCTGGACAATTGGCAAATACGACCAACGTTGGATGAGCGACCAGTTCCTGGAAATCAACAAAGCAGCAACCTCAAAAATCGGTTCAGGTATCAACTGGGTTATCATGCGTTACTCGGATATCCTGCTGATGTATGCTGAAGCTGAAAATGAATTGAACGGCGGACCTACTCAAGGTGCTATCGACGCGTTGACCCAAGTACGTAGCCGTGCATTTAGCGCTGCTGACCAACAAACAAAAGTGACCGATTACATCGCTGCTCATAACGATCACGATTCATTCTTCGAAGCTGTTGCCAATGAACGTTTATTTGAATTTGGTGGTGAAGGTATTCGCAAGTATGACCTGATTCGCTGGAACCTGCTAAGCTCTAAAATTGAAGAGCAACGCGAAGCCTTCAAGCAAATGTATACAACCGGTGAGTTTGTGAACCAATCAGGCGTAACGGTTGATGTTCCACCTGCCATCTACATCAAATACAACAATGATGATGAAACCATCAACATGTCGGAAGTAAACTTCTACGAAAACAAAGGAACCGACCTGATCGACGGTTACGAAGAACCGGTTAAGTGGATGTGGGGTCTGGATGATACCAGCACATCAAGAGATAAACAACTGTTGATGATCGATCGTTTCAGCTCAGGTTTGAATGCCGTTGTGCCTAACCGTCACTTATTCCCGATTTACCAGGAAGTTGTAAACCAATCAAACGGAACGATTACAAACTCGTACGGATTTTAATTAATTAATCATTGACGGAGCTTCAGCTGCTGCCGAAGCTCCTTAAAAAAGATTTAAAGAATGAATATCAAACAAAAAATAAATATTCAACTCGTTTTTGCTTTCGTTGCAGGATTGTTGCTTTTCAGCGCCTGTACCGACAAAAATGATTGGGATACGGACAGTTCATACAATCGTATGTTTCGTCCAGCCAAGCTGGATGCTACCGGCGTTACCGTTCATACTGCAGATATCAGCTTTGTGAATATTCCTGATGCTGCTTACTATCAATTCGAATTAAGCCAGGACAGCTTGTTGTTCGAGAATATCGTTTCAGCATTTGATACAACAGCTAACCAATTCACACTGGAAGGTCTGGAAAGTAATACGCAATATTCACTGCGTGTGAAATCAATCGCAACCGAAGCAGGGAAAGAAGAATCAGGATGGAATGCCATCTATTTTAAAACTCGTGCCGAGCAGATCATGGAAACGGTCACTTCCGGCGACATCCTGAGCTCATCAGTGACACTTCGCTGGGAAGCCGGAGCTACAGTAACAAACCTTGTTGTTAACGATGCCGATGGTAATGAAATCGACAATGTAACCATTACGGCTGATCAAATGGCTGCCGGCGAGATGGTATTGACCGGTTTGACTCCTGAAACCTCTTACGAAGTCTTGTTAATGAATGGCGACAAGCAACGTGGATCGGCCAGCTTCACCACTTATCCTCAGGTTCCGGAAGCTGACTATTACATTCGCTTGCAAGTCGGTGATACGCTGAATCTGGACGTTCTGAATGATATTACCGCATCAACAGTAACTGTTACCTTCCCTGCCGGAGCAATTATCAGCAACGAACAAATGGTCCAATTACCGGATGGAGTTTCATTCAACTTCTTCGGATTACCGGGTGATTCGAAAGCAATTCTGAATGTTCCTCAATTGAATCTTGGAGCAACCCACGATTTCGTGAAGTTCACCAACCTCGATATTTCAGGATTGATCTATGCTGCTGACGGAACGACTAACGGAGCAGCAAACTCTTATTTCATCAATCAGGCCAGCGGGACCAACACCACAACACTGGAGTTCTCGAACTGTCTGATTCACGATTTCAAGAACACCATGTTCCGTATGAAAGATTCGGATGACAAGTACATCGAGAATTTCAATATCGACAACTGCCAGGTTTACAATGTTCCCGACGGATACTACCTGATTAATGTTTCGGCAGCAAACCACATTGTCAATAACATCAGCCTGACCAATTCAACATTCTATAACATTGGTCGTTTGTTCCTGCACAACAAAGCGAACAACAACAGTGTATTGATTGCTGACTGTACCTTCGATGATGTTCTGGCTGCCGGAAGATACTTCTTCGATTATAGTTCTTCGTTTGGTCCAACGAACGGTTTCACCATGCGCAACTGTATCTTAGGATCAACCCAGGATGACACGGCTAAAGGTATCCGTTTCAACGGAACACCAACCATTACGAATACTTACGCCACTTCCGACTTTGTATTGGGTGGTGCATCAATCAGCGGATTGAATAGCTACAGCGGTGCTTCAACCGACTTGTTTGCTGATCCGGCAAATGGCGATTTCACCATTACGGATGAATCGTTCGACGGAAAAGCATCTGCCGGTGACCCTCGCTGGTATTTCCAATAGTCAATCATTGATTCGACAAATAGTTCAAAGAGCTGCTCCACTGGGGCAGCTCTTTTTTTCTGAAAGTCCTCCCTGCTGAGTTCCTAGTTTCATGTTTCGAGTTGCGGTCATAGGTACTCTTGAGGAAACCAGGAGCTGCTGCTTATTACTGGTTGCTGGTTGCTCTTCTCTCAATCGCTAATCGGCAATCAATAATCGTTAATCGTTAACCTTTCAAGTTTCACGACAACCCGACAACTTCAGATAACAATGACAACCTGATGTCCGAAAAACTTTCCACTTTCATCCCTGTGGGTGATTCCCTCCGAATTATGAATGTTTATTCTGAAAGTCTCTTCTTTAGATGTTTCAGTGAATGGTCTATCACTTCTAATTTGTATACGAAAGGTTATTTTGACAGAATTGGTTTTCATTTTGATTCCGGCTCGAGAACAAAAAGAAGAACTAAACAGATGAGCAAGGTGCCGAATAAGATTAAGACGGAACTTAACGATTAACTGTCTCTCCCCTGATTCACCTAAAATCATGATTTTAGATGAACCGATCCCCTCTCTGCTGGCAGAGAGGGGTGGCGCAAGCATAGCGAGCGACGGGGTGAGTCAAAACCAGCTGCCGGGAAAAAGGAATAGCCTGTTCGACTTGTGGACAGAAAATGGGCCGTTGCCCCAAACCCCATATCCTTTTTTGTCATAACACCAAAAAGGATACAAAAAAAGTCAAGGCGGATTTTTAATACGATGCGGCGCAGGCAAACGAACTACTTCTACCTCGGGTGCCGCTTGATTCCAACATTCGTCGGAACCCCGCTTTACCTGGGGCTACCCATATTTCACCACGCGGGGATGAGTTTTTTTGAATTTCTGTCTTGATAAAAGACTAACAAGCGCTCCGAGCAAGCTTCCATCTTCATTCGATTGTCTTCAATTGTTTTCAACTGCCTTCTCTTATTTTCCTCCACTTTCATCCCTGTTGATGATTCCCGGGAATCATGAATGCTTTTTGTTTTTAGCTTTACTACCCTGCCTGTTTGGTTTGCCACCTTACGCATCCGTAGACCGTCAATAAGAGAACCCGGTTGCGGTCCTACGCGTCGGTGATCTACAACCGGAGAACCAATTTGATACTTCACGCCGGCTTAATCCGAGCCCGGTAAACAGGTTTGCCACCTTACGCGCCCATGAACCCACAACAAGAAAACTTGGTTGCGGTCGTATATTTCCATAATCCACGACCGGAGAACTGGTTTGACACCTTATACTTTCATAGCCCTACCCGGGAAAACCGGGTTGGCATCTCATGCGCCCATGAACCCACAATAAGAAAACTTGGTTGCGGTCGTATACTTCCATAATCCACGACCGGAGAACTGGTTTGACACCTGATACTTCCATAGCCCTGACCAGGAGAACCTGGTCGCCACCTTATG
>NZ_JBZQJF010000232.1:0-1674 GCF_059905295.1 Mangrovibacterium sp. | reverse complement strand
TTATAGTTCACGTCTTCTTTAATCGAGTAAATGACTTAACCGCAATCCTTCACTGCTTACCCGAAATAGGAAACAATTTAACCATTACCAACCACCGCCTACCCGGCATTATTGACAGCTTCTTAAATGAGACAAATAGCTAAAATTTTTCATTGCACCGCTTAGCAGACAGACCTCACGGATCAACCGACATATTTCACGGGTTATCCGCAAAAAGGGGCCGAAAGCACAAGTAAGCTCACCGTCCGCCCTAAATTCTTCGAAACATAACGCACACACCAGCAGTGTTTTTCTAATTTTTTATTTGTAAAGTATCTGTTTTGGGTTGCCTCCCTGCAATTATTAGCGTAACTTTTCTCACAAATTCTTATCAACTTAATTTCACGACATGGATAATTATCAAAACCTCATCGACAAGGCCCTGGAACTTATCCTGGAATATGGCCCTAAACTGCTCCTGGCAATCATCGTCCTCATTGTTGGTATGTGGATCATCAACCGCTTTACCAAAGTAATCAGAAGGGTGATGACCTCCCGCAATGTGAATGTATCGCTAATCGGATTCGTCTCCAGCTTAGCGAACCTCGGCTTAAAAGCTTTACTACTAATCAGTGTTGCCGGCATGATTGGTATTCAAACCACTTCTTTCATTGCGGTGTTAGGTGCTGCCGGTTTAGCAATTGGCTTAGCTCTGCAAGGTACCCTGGCCAACTTTGCCGGAGGAGTGATGGTTTTGATTTTTAAGCCCTACCAGGTTGGCGACCTCATCCAGGCACAAGGTCACTTAGGTGTCGTAAAAGAGATTCACATTTTTGTTACCGTTCTGCTTTCACCGGAAAACAAAACCATCATCATCCCGAACGGAGCGATCTCCAATGGCGATATCACCAACTTTGTAACTGAAGGAAAAATCCGGGTCGATCTGAGCTTCGGAATTTCTTACGAATCAAATATCAAACAAGCCAAAGAAATTTTAATGAAGGTAATGACCAGCCATCCGCTGGTTATGAAAGATCCTGCACCATTTGTGGGTGTAAAAGAACTGGCCGACAGCTCAGTTAACCTTGCTGTTCGTCCGTTCACAGAACCGGCCAACTACTGGGCGGTCTATTTTGATATTTACGAACAAGGGAAAATCGCCCTCGACGAAGGTGGCGTTACCATCCCGTTCCCGCAAGTGGATGTTCATATGAAAAGTAAGTAGCACGGTTTGCAACTATAGCAAACATCCCAACCCAAGGAGAGAGCCGATATGGCTTTCTCCTTTTTTTTCGGTGAAAGTCAATGAACGCAAGAACGCGAAGATTGCTTTTAAATATTCAGTCGCACTCTTAGCTACCAATGACAGGTATAATGATTGAAGGATTGATGGAATGAAGGATTGAAAGAGCTTCATATTTGACTCATATTCCAGGTTTTAAATTCCAAAAAAGGAACGCGATACAATCGCGCACAAGCAAGAGCAGTGGAAGCTTCTATAAGGGTAATTATAACAGACAACTTGAAACTCAAAACTTGGAACTTTAACGTTTGCGCTTTCTTACTTCTACATTTTTTATTGGTTATTCGATATTCTACATATCTGAAAACTCTCTTAAAACAAATACTGAATACTTAGCCCGATCCGTGTATACCCCTTTTCGCTGAAGGTGTAATAAAGCTGCGGTGCCAGGC
>NZ_JBZQJF010000231.1:0-6467 GCF_059905295.1 Mangrovibacterium sp. | reverse complement strand
TTTATAGATCAGGGGCTGTTGCGGGTGTCTGGTTACTGGGTTCTCGTTACTAGTTACTAGTTACTCGTTACTGGTTATTGCGACTGCGACTGACCACTTTCCTCCAGCTCCCTTTTGAAATTTGGGATTTAAAACCTTGAATTTGTGTCAACTTGCAGTTTGAGGCTAGAACCTTGAGGCTCCCTCAATCCTTCATTCCATCTATCCTTCAATTGTTATATCTGTCACTGGTAGCACAGCGAAGCCATCTTCAGCTACATTACACATTAGCAACAGATCGCTTCGTCCTTCGTCCTATGACGATCGTAGTCTGGTTAAAAGTAAGGATCAATATCAGTCTCTCACCATCACTCACTCAGTCTTTGTGTTTAAATTCAAATAGAACAAGGTCGGATTATTTTGTATTTTTACAAAAAACATCTAGATATGGATATTCAATCATTGAAACTGGATCTTGTTGCCAAAATTTTAAACACTGAAAAAACGGCATTGCTTTTACAGATTGAAAAAATATTTGAAAAGGAGTACGAAATGGATTGGTGGGATAAGTTGCCTGCCGAGGTGCAACAAGCTATTATGGAAGGTATCGAAGATGTCTCGAAAGGGAATACCTTTTCACACGAAGAAGTCGTACGTGAAGCTCAACAAAAATACGGTTTTTAAATGGATATCATTTGGTCGGCAAAAGCCAGACTTACCTATTTCAAGGTAATGGATTATTTGCAGGAAAACTGGACCAGGAATGAAATGATTCAGTTTGCTAAAAGGACCGAGATTGTTATTCGAGCCATAAAGAAGAATCCTGATATTTTTGTTCACTCCGGAAGACACCAAGATATTCACAGGGCTTTTATCGATAAGAATAATTCACTTTTTTACCAGGTAGATAACGCGAATCAACGGATATACCTCCTTAGTTTTTTCGATAATCGACAAGATCCCCAACAACTGAATATTTCCTAGCCAAGCTCTACTGTTAAAACCTGGGCACCAAAGAGTGCTTAGAACCAAATCAAACAGCAACAGTGCTCCAGCTATTTTAAATATAGGAGGGAGCACGCAAGGCTACCCGAATTAAGCCCCTGCGGGGCCGGAATGCTACGACTGATCACTGTTAAACCACTCGTCGGCCAAATGGCGTTAGTGCCAGGCTCATTAATTTGAAATGTTGCTTGGCAAAAGGGATACCAATAATGGTTATGCCGAACAGAATACCGAAAACCAAGTGTGTTAAGGCAATCCAGATACCGCCGATCAGCAGCCAGATGATGTTCATGATGGTTGAAAGGCAACCGGGCGCGTAATCCATGTATTCAATTCGGGTGCCGAAAGGCCATAAGGCTAAAAGCGATAGTTTAATGGCTTGTATTCCGAACGGAATGCCGACAATGGTGAGGCACAGCAAAAGGCCGGCAACCAGGTACTCGAAAAAGATGAGGATACCACCGAAGATAATCCAGATGAGATTTCCCAATAATGACATGATTTGGTGTTTTAGATTTACAATCGAAAGTAGCTAAAACACTTGATGATCTATACCTCCTATTCGGTAAAAAGCCTGAAATGATAGGTGAACGAATAGCAATTTTGCTTAGACTTTCCTTAATTTCCATTTTCCGCGTCGAAAAACGAGAACGCCGATGATGGTCAGCAATGATTCGGAGAATACAATGGACAGCAAAATGCCATGAATTCCCAGTTTTCCGGAGATTGCAAGCAGGTAAGCCAGGGGGATTTCAATTAGCCAAAAGCATACGAGATTGATTTTAGTAGGAGTGATGGTATCGCCGCTTCCATTGAATCCTTGAACGACGACCATTCCTAAAGCGTAGAAAATAAATCCGGTTCCCATCCAGAGCAAGGTTGTTACGCCGTTTTCTATAACCACTTTATCGGAGATGAATAGGCGAACTAAAGTTTCGGGAAATAAAAGGATGATGAGGGCTATGATCGCCATCATAATGACATTTACCGCTCCGGTAATCCATACCGAACGTTCGGCCCGTTCCGGTTTGTGGGCTCCCAGATTTTGTCCTACCAGCGTTGCTGCGGCATTGGATAATCCCCAGGCCGGAAGTAGCGCAAAAATGACGATCCGAATAGCGATCGTGTATCCCGCAAGTGTCTCGGCACCAAAAAACGAGATCATTCGTACCAGTGCGATCCAGCTGGAGGTTGCCACCAGGTATTGGAAAATACCACCAACCGACAAGCGCAATAATTTTAACATGACCTTTAGGCGAATACTGAGGTTCCGAATGTCGAGATGAATTCGTCCGTTTCCTTTAAACAGGATATAAAACTGGTACAGCACAGCGATTCCCCGTCCGGTGGTCGTTGCCAGGGCAGCCCCTTTCAACCCTAAAGCAGGAATTGGGCCCCAGCCAAAGATCAGCAGCGGATCGAGAATCAGGTTTATCAGGTTGGCCAACCATAATACACGCATTGAAATTGCAGCATCGCCGGAACTTCGGAATACCGCATTGATGATGAAGAGCAGCATGATCACCAAATTGCCACCAAACATGACCATCGGGTAATAAAACCCATCTTCAGCCATTTGCTCGCTGGCCCCCATGAGCTTCAGGAACTCTTTGGCAAATAAAAATCCAGGAATGGCGACTATAAAGGAGAAGATTGCTCCAACCAATATTGCCTGGAAGGCGGCATTCCCGGCTTTACGCGGTTCTTTTTCACCAACCCTGCGGGCAACAAGTGCTGTTGTTGCCGTGCTTAGCCCGATACCTACCGCGTAAACAATGGTCATCACCGATTCGGTAATGCCGACCGTGGCCACCGCATCGGCCCCTAATCGCGATACAAAAAAGATATCAACTACTGCAAACACCGATTCCATCACCATTTCCAAAATCATGGGAACAGCCAGAAGAAAGATGGCTTTCCCGAGGCTGGTTTCTGTGAAATCGCGCTCACTGCCGGCAATGGCTTCTTTTATATCCTGCCAGAGCGATCTCAATGAAATTGTGTGTCTTTTCGACCTGTAGTTTTGCTCCAATTCGGGGTTCATCAAGTCCGATTATTTTCATGCTAAAACAATATTCCGGAGCTGAAGTTGCTGGTCGCAGAAAATATTTTGAGCCGCAGTTGCCTATCGAATCCGAACTTCTGTATTGGGAAGGGCAACTTTCATCTTTTCAACAAGCGAGTCGAGTTTGATATTGTAATGTACCGGGTAAACGATCTTGGGATTTAGCTTTTTAGCAACTTTCACAAACATATCCTCATCCATAACAAAAGGGAGCATCATGGGGATAAAAGCAATATCCGGTTTCATGAAAAAACGCATTTCATCGATATACTCGGTGTCGCCGGCAATATAAACTGTTTTGTCTCCAAATACCAGGAAGTATCCATTTCCATCGCCTTTGGGGTGATAAGGCACACCGTCGGGGCGCAGGTTTACCACATTGTATGCCGGAACTGCTTTGATGTAGATTTCCTTAAAAGTCGTTTGTTGTCCGTTTTCGAGAAACTCACCAAAATCCATCTTCGTCATGCAGGATTTCGAAGCAATTACCTTGGTGTCGTATTTCGATAAAAACTTGATGACATTGGTATTCAGGTGATCGCGGTGTTCGTGTGTAATTAAAATCAGATCGGCCTTGGGGAGCATGCTGATGTCGCCCACGTTGGGAATCGGATCAACGTAGATGTTCAGGTGGTTAAAGGTGAAATGATAGAAACAGTGACCAATGACCGTAATTTCGAGATCACCTTTTGATGTTGGAACAACATCCTTGATCCGGTATTGTGATTTTGCTTTTTGGGGCCATAAAGCACCAAATGCAATAAAAAGGCTGACTGTCGTTAGTTTGATTAGTTTCATGGGGCACTAAAATATCAAAATAAAAGCGATCGGGAAAGTGCTGATTGTAAATTTTAGCTAATGCGACTGTGGATATTTCGGGGATTAATTCATTTGACTGAACTTCACCCTTGCCGATCTGTTTTTATCAGTATTGCTTAAGCTGTCACTTATGAAATACTATTTGTTTTTTTTGCTTCCCGGTTTCCTTTTGCTCCTGTCGGCCTGCCATTATCAAACAGCTCCCGACCCGGCAGGCGTGTCTGATTCTGTTGCTGAATCTGAAATTACGCTTGGAGGTATACTGGCTGAAACAATTGAGAATCTACCCGGCGAAAATCAAGAGACAACTCCAGCACAGATCACCGGTCATACATTAATTACCGAACTCAAAAGTAAGCTTGTGCAATTCAAAAAAGCCGGAACGAAGCATCCGTCGGATAATTTTATGGAAGAATGGCGAAAGCAGCAACAGGAGTTCAGCCTGGAGAGTGACAGTTTGAATGAGCCTGTCCTGGCAGAGTGGCTTCAACTGAATGAAGATCTGCTGAGGTATTTCGGAGAGGTTTGCTTTGCCGATGAGTTGGAGAAAATTTTCTACAATAGTCGTTCCCCGGACATCGTAAATGACAGCATGATTAAGCAAGTCTGTTATACCCGGCGTTACGATCGTATTTATGTGAATTTATATAGCCCCTCAACATTCGATTTTGAGCATACAACAGGTGGTCATGTGCGGCTGATTCAGGAAACTAATTATCCGAATGTAGGTCACGTTAGTTTCAAGTTTGAAGTTGAAGACAAGCGGTATGTCGACCTGTTTATTCGGATTCCGGAATGGGCTGAATTTTCCTCGGTCACAGCCAAAGGGGTGAAGTATCCTGTTTATCCAGGGCAGTACACCGAGGTTGCAACCAAGTGGCAAAGCGGAGACAAGGTTGAGGTGGTTTTAGGTCAAAGGTATCAAGCCCACGCGAAAGGATTCATGCGGTAGCAGTGCAAACGAGGGGCTGAAAAGCTGGTTGCAGATGAAGATATTTGTGTGTTTTGATTTCGAATATCTATCCGAAAAATTATATTTGCATAACAGAACAAACCAGAACAGACAACCAATACGATGAAAAAAATTACCTTGCTATCCTTGTTGTTTTTAGGAATTAACTTCGTCCTAAGTGCACAACAGTCTTACCCGTACCAAAATTCAGATCTTCCTGTTAAAACACGGGTTGATGACCTCGTTTCCCGGATGACCATTGCTGAAAAAATCAGCCAGCTGATGGATGAAGCTCCGGCCATTGATCGGCTGGGAGTGCCGCAATATAACTGGTGGAACGAATGTTTACACGGGGTTGCCCGTGCCGGGTATGCAACCGTATTTCCGCAGTCCATTTCAATTGCTGCATCCTGGGACCAGGATCTTGTTTTCGATGTGGCATCTGTTATTTCCGATGAAGCGCGGGCAAAACACGAGGAGTTTGTTCGGCGTGGAGAACGGGGTATTTACCAGGGGCTGACTTTCTGGTCGCCCAATATTAATATTTTCCGGGATCCGCGTTGGGGCCGGGGACACGAAACTTATGGTGAAGATCCATACCTGACCGGACAAATGGGACTGCAGTTTGTTCGTGGTCTGCAGGGTGACGACGATACATACCTGAAGGTCGTTGCAACAGCCAAGCACTTTGCAGTACACTCGGGTCCCGAGCCTTTACGGCACGAGTTTGATGCCGAGGTGAGCGAACGTGATTTGCAGGAAACTTATCTGCCGGCTTTTCGCGAGCTGGTGGTCGATGGAGGTGTGTACTCCGTCATGGGGGCTTATAACCGTTTCCGTGGCGAGGCGGCTTGTGCCAGTTCCGAGCTTTTCGATATTCTGCGAAATAAATGGCACTTTGGTGGTTATGTGGTTTCGGACTGTGGTGCTATCGCCGACATCTGGAAGTACCACAAAGTGGTGCCCGATGCTGCCCATGCCGCAGCTTTGGCTGTGAAGGCCGGTTGCGACCTGAATTGTGGCAGCACCTACAAAGCCTTATCAGAAGCTGTTGAGGAAGGGCTGATTAGCGAAGCGGACATTGATGTTGCTGTGAAACGCTTGTTTACAGCCCGCTTTAAATTGGGCATGTTCGATCCGATTGAAAAAGTTGCCTATGCACAAATTCCTTTTTCGGTGAATAATAGTGCAGCCCATAACACGCTGGCTCGCCAGGCGGCCCGCGAAAGTATTGTGTTGCTGAAAAATGACCAGAAGACCCTGCCGTTTTCAAAGGATATTCACACTATTGCTGTTATTGAAATATTCCGCCTTCAGGCCCTGCTCTCCGTCGGCCGTTTGAAGGTAGATCGAAGGCACCGGATGCATCTCGGGAATCCCTTCAGCCAAATCACTCCCTTGGGCATAAAGAACTTTCACCTGAGGTGATAACTTGTTCTGAATACCCTTTAAAACAGTTACCGGATCACTCGGCACTCCGCTGTAATTTCCCCATAGCGACTCTACGTCATCAGCATTGGGGCCAATAACAGCAATAGTGTGAATATCCTTTGAAAACGGCAGGGTCTTCTGGTCATTTTTCAGCAACACAATACTTTCGCGGGCCGCCTGGCGAGCCAGCGTGTTATGGGCTGCACTATTATTCAC
>NZ_JBZQJF010000230.1:0-3985 GCF_059905295.1 Mangrovibacterium sp. | reverse complement strand
TGGTTGAAAGTTACGATTACCTGGATGGAAGCACTGGAACCTTAAGAGACAAAGATGCGAATGGTAATTACATCGTTTACGATAATCTAAGTGACATTTTTGCCAATAAAGACAAACGTCTGGAAGCGACAGTCGTTTATCCGGGCGATCAATTCCGTTCTACAAAAGTTGATATACAAGCTGGTGTTGCCGAGTGGAATGGTTCCGGTTATGATTTGAAAACAGGTGACTTAGGTAGTACAACTGACAATGGCAGAGAGCTGACCGGGTTGGATGGTCCGATTAATGATGCCCAATTTGTGAGTAATACCGGGTTTTATCTTCGCAAGTTAGTTTCTGAAGATCCTGATGCCGGTATTCGTCCTACACTTGGCGAAAACTGGTGGCCTTGGTTTCGTTTAGGCGAAATATACCTGAATGCAGGAGAAGCAGCCTATGAGCTGGGTGAATCAGATGCATTGGATTATATCAATAAGGTTCGTGAAAAACATGGTGGATTTCCGGCAAACAGTCTTTCAATTCTTTCAAATAGTCTGATAAGGAAAGAACGCCGCGTAGAATTGGCTTTTGAGGATCAGCGTTTTTGGGATATGAAACGTTGGAGAATAGCCGACCAGGTTTGGGATGGCGATTTTGCCAACCCGAATGCCATGGTTGAAGGCCTGTATCCTTACCAAATTTCAAGAGATGGCGATGCTTCTGATGGGAAATACATCTTTGTAAGGACAGCTCCGGTTCGCTTTAAGCAACCTCGATTCTTTAGAATGGCAAACTACTATTCTTCAATCGATCAGGGAGTCTTGAACAACAATCCGAAACTTGTTAAGAACCCGCTCCAATAGAATTTGACTGGATATAAAACTAAAAAAGAACACGAATGAAAAAATTAATCATATTATTTGCAGCCCTTATTAGCATCGTTTTTACGAGCTGCGAAGTGGATAACTTCAGTGCTCCTGAGTCTATGCTCAGTGGTACGGTTACCTACAACGGGAATGCTGTTGGCGTACGTACCAACGGAACCCAACTGGAACTATGGCAGGATGGTTATGCCTTGAATGAAAAAATTGCAGTACACATCGCTCAGGATGGTACCTATTCAGCTCGTTTGTTCGACGGTGAATACAAAATGGTTCGCCTGGCAGGTGCGCCATGGGATGCCGAATCAAGCGATACAATTATCGTTAATGTAAGTGGCAATACCGTACAGGATGTCGAAGTTCAACCGTTTTTTACGGTGAGTGATGCCTCGTTCGAAGTGAAAGGAAATGCGGTTGTTGCAAAGTTCAAAGTCAACCAGGTTGATCCGACAGCAGTCCTGCAGGATGTTAAACTGTACCTTAGCAAAAACATTCTTGTTGATGAAAATCAAAAAGATTATGCCTTAAGTGCTGATATTTCTTCTATCGTCTCCGGACAAGAGGTGACTATGATCGCGACTTTGCCCACAATTCTGTCTGACGAATACTATTATTTTGCAAGGGTCGGGGTTCGTTCCGATAAATCGAACGAATTCTATTATACACAGGTGCAGGAACTGCAAGGTGATCCGAATGGACCGAAAAACCCAACAGCTGATTTTACAGCTGATGCCATTGGGAAAGATGTGACTTTTACAAGTACTGCGTCCTATGCTGTTAGCTATGCTTGGGATTTCGGCGATGGTGAAACATCAACTGAAGAAAGCCCGACACATACTTATGCTCAGGATGGTGATTATACCGTAAGCCTGACCGTAACCGGAGAAGAAGGAACCATACCGGCCACAGCTACCCAGACGATTTCGGTGGGCTATTCTGAAGTTGCGGTAGAGAATGGAGATATGGAACTTCCAGGGTCAGGTCGTGTTAAAGATTGGGCCGATGTTCCGGGTTGGAGTGCAGATGCGGCAACAACTGATTCAGGCGTTGAAGCCGGTGCCTGGTGGATGCCTGCCGACAACAATGATTATGCGGGTGTTCTATTTACAGGGGATCCTGCTGCATATAACTTGACCGATCAGGTCCTTGCAGAAGGTAATATCGTAAAGGTTAACCTGACAGGAATTGAAGTATGGAATGGTGCTACACTAAATGTTTCATTGTATTACGACAATGGAAATGGTTCCAGACATGTATTCGAATCACAGTCATTTACTGTAGTTGGTGGTGCGTGGACACCAATTGAATTGGTTGGTACAGCACCAGCGGGAGCTGCTGGAGCTAAAGTTGGGGTGATGGTTTCAAACACCTCCAATGATGGTGGCGATGGATGGACCGGATTCGATGATGTTCAATTATTTGTAAAGTAGACTTTAATCTTTTAAAAGAATTGAAATGAAACATTTTAAAATATACAAATTAAGGCTTTTAGCCGTTGCCGCATTACTTTCGTTATTTGTTGTTGCATGTGAGGAAGATGCAGTTGATCCTACCGGGGATTATACCTTTGCTGTTAGTACCAGTAACACCTTGGCGGTTTCCTTTTCCGCTTCGGGGCTTGATGCCGATGCCGTGAGCTGGGATTTTGGTGATGGTGAAACATCAACTTCAATCCATCCGGTACATACTTATGCTCAAGGAGGAATTTATACCGTTGTGTTGACCTTATTTGGGGCAAGTGGCTCTACACCTGCGACAGTTAGTCAGGTGGTTACTGTGATTGATAGTCCATTGGCTGCATTTACCTTTGTGAAGGATTTTATGACGATAAGCTTTACAAATACGACCACATTCGCCGATTCGTATGTATGGGATTTTGGTGACGGTGAAACGTCAACAGAAACGAACCCTGTTCACACTTATGCTGAAGCCGGTGACTATACCGTTACTTTGGATGCAACAGGTGCAGAAGGATCTATTCCCACGTCGTATTCGTATACAGTTAGTCCATCAGAAGTTCCTTATACCGCGATTACTGTAGAGAACGGAGATTTCCAACTTCCGGGAACCGGGAAAATACCAAACTGGGAAACGATCCCTGGTTGGAGCAGTGATACACAAGTCTCTGATTCGGGTGTCGATGGTCCGGATGCGAATGGTAATTTCTGGGGGTATTTGTGGAATAAAGAACCTTCGGTATATAATCTTACAGATCACGTAATCGCTGCAGGCGAGGAATATAAGATAACACTGGATGTATGGGATGCTTGGTCGGGTAATGATAATTTTGTCGTTACATTGTACTATAACACTGGTGACGGTAACCGGAATGTACTGGCTACTGAAACTTTTGCAACCCTTGGTAATGGATTGGAATTATCCACTTTTGCTACCGAAGCTTCAGTTGGAGCCCGTCTTGGAATTGAGCTTAAAGCAAATGCTACAGGTAATGCTGGTTGGCTTAACAATGGATGGACGGCGTTTGATAATGTAAAATTATTTGTTAGATAAATCTCGTTTTTCATCATCTGAAAAGGCACAGGCGTAAAGCCTGTGCCTTCCATTACGATACCGAAATTTTGGTACCTTACGATCTGTGAACCACATTCGGGCTTTTCAAAATAATTTCTTAGCTATAAAAACTAATCAAAGATGAGTATCAGAAAAAACTTTGCCCTGATGGCTTTGACTATGTTAACCCTTGGTGTTAACGCACAGTCTATTCGATGGGTGAGTAGTACAGAAAACAATACTTGGAAACAGACAACATTAAAACTTGAAAAAGAGGCGATAACAACTCCTGACCTTGAAATAAACGGAAATGAAGATATTGTGACTTTCAAGGCCTGGGGGACCTGTTTTAACGAAAGAGGATGGGATGCGCTGAATATGCTTCCGCGGAAACAACAAGAAAAGATCCTGAGTCAATTGTTTGCTCCGGATGGCGACTTGCAGTTTACGATTGGTCGTTTTTCGATGAATGCCAACGATTATGCCCGCGATTGGTATAGTTGCGACGAAGTAAGTGGCGATTTTCAGTTGAAGTATTTTAACATCGATCGTGATAAAACAACACTGATTCCTTTTATTAAAGCAGCACAGGAAAAGAACCCGGATTTAACCTT
>NZ_JBZQJF010000229.1:0-7766 GCF_059905295.1 Mangrovibacterium sp. | reverse complement strand
CGGTTTTACTTATCAATATTTCGGGTATCCAACACAAAACTTACAACTTGAAGGTTTAGGATTAGAGGGCAATGCCGCTTTAATGATGGCCAATTACGATTATTTGAAAACAATGAAAATCCCGCTTATTAAAAAGCTGATAAATACACCTGACGAACCTAAAAAAGGTATTTTGATAAATAAACATCTATATAACCGATTAATTGAGAAATACGGGAGTATGGAAGCTCTTAAACAGTTTCAGGCAAGCCAAATGCGCGCAGAAGACCAGATACCTATTCATATTGTTGGTGTTGTTGATGATTTCAACTACAGTTCAGCACACGAAGCCATTGGTGATTTTGCATTCGCACTTGGTGAATCAAGAAAATGGGCACGCTTTACTCATGTTCGCCTGACCCCGGGAAATATGCACCGGGAACTTGAAAGGATACGGTCGATATGGGATGATTATTATCCCGGTCAAGCGTTCAACTACTTCTTTTTAGACGATAAAGTTGCAGAACAATACAAATCTGAAACATTATTAAGCCGCATTTTAATAACATTTTCAATATTGGGAATAATAATCGCAGTAATCAGCATTGGTGCGCTATCACTTTTCATTTCTCAACAACGCACCAAAGAAATTGGCATTCGCAAGGTAAACGGAGCAAAAATTACAGAAATACTGGCTGCACTAAGCAAAAACTTTGTGATATGGGTATCTATTTCTTTTATTATTGCCACACCATTGATATATCTCGCAATGAATAAATGGCTTGAAAACTTTGCTTACAAAACCAATCTAAGTTGGTGGATCTATATATTGCCTGGTGTGCTGGCTTTAAGTATTGTATTGCTAACGGTGAATTTACAAAGTTGGAAAGCGGCAAAAAGAAATCCAGTGAAAGCATTAAGATATGAATAAACAGGAGCAAAGCATGTAATAATCAATTTTTTGGGGATTTTCCCTACGAAAAACAAAACAAATTCGTGCTTAGTTACAAGGTCAGTTCGGATTGCTAAGATGAAAGTTTAGATTGGCAGGTTCCCTGGTGTCTCGGGAGGGAAGGGACTTACGCCCTCCGGAATAATTTCATACGACACTTTATTGTTTAATCCCAAAAATTTGTACTTTACAGTTCTATCCAGAACTTACAAGTAAGTGTGCACATGCTGGGTACACTTACTTGTCATAGGGCAGGTTATCCCACACAACAGACACGTGATTGTTGTTGTATTAAATATTTAGGAAGACAGCGCACAACTGCAAGCTTATTAAGATGGACGAATTCCATGAAAAAGCTTTGGAGTAAAAGAATTAAACTATCAATAAAAACGAAATAAAATGGAAACAGCTAAGAAATCTTTTTTTGGTGTCATGAAATCTTTTAAAAAAGGATTTTGGATTGCAAGTATTATGGAATTGATGGAGCGTTGGGCCTGGTATGGACTATTTGCAGTTTTGGCACTTTACTTAACCGGATCAACTGACGAAGGTGGACTTGGACTTTCACATATTGAAAAAGGGCAAATTATGGGGATTGTAACTGCCATTCTATACTTATTGCCCTTGTTTACCGGAGTAATAGCCGATAAAATTGGCTATAAGATATCTTTAATAATTGCCTATGTATTATTGATTTCAGGATATTATATCATGGGCCAGGTGCAATCCTATGCCATGGTGTTTATTGTGTTTTTATGGGTAGCCGTAGGTGCAGCAATGTTTAAACCGGTTGCTTCTGCTATTGTGACCAAAAACACCGATGAGTCTAATTCGACTTTAGGTTTCGGGATTTTTTATATGATGGTGAATATTGGTGGGTTTATTGGACCAGCTTTCTCATCCACCCTGCGTACCCAATTTGGTTGGAAATTAATATTCCTTCAAGCAGCTATTGTTATTACGATAAACTTAGTAATCGTTTTACTTTTTTATAAAGAAAAGGGCAGAGAGAAAAATACCGAAACCATTTCAGAAGCTATTAAAAGTTCCTTAGTTAAAATTTGGGAAGCTGTTAAAGACAGTCGTCTTTCTGTATTGCTTATTATTATGGTTGGTTTCTGGACGATGTTTAATCAACTTTTCTATACTCTTCCAACTTTTATTGAAGATTGGGTAAATACGAAAGCATTACATAATACAATTGCACAGATCTCTCCCTGGATTGCCAGTGCCATGAGTGGGGGAGGTGATTCAGTTAAACCGGAGATGTTAATTAACCTGGATGCCGGATCTATCATCCTATTTCAGTTAATCGTATCGTTCTTTGTATTAAAAATGCGCCATGTAAGTGCCATGATAACTGGCTTTTTTATTGCCGCAATAGGTATTGGGATTACATTTTATACCGGGAATGGTTTATATACGATACTGGGAATCATGATTTTTGCAATTGGTGAAATGATGACAAATCCAACCTTCTCCTCATTTATCGCATTAATTTCCCCAAAAGGAAAAGAAGCCCTATATATGGGAACTTATTTCTTGCCAATTTTCTTAGGAAATTTCTTAACGACCTTTGTTTCCGGTAATCTATACGAGGCTTGGTCTGACAAATTGAGCTTGCTGCAATTAGAAATGTCGAGCAGAGGTATTGCAATGCCGGAAATAACTCAAGAGTTTACCAAAAATGATTACTTCGCTGCTGCTGCTCAAAAACTTGGAATGACAGAAACTCAAATGACGCAATTTATTTGGGATCACTATCATCCGAGTAAAATCTGGTATGTCATTACAGGTATTGGTATTGTTACGATTTTAGCTTTAGTCATTTACGATCGGTTGGTAATTCGACCCAAAGAAGCGCAAGCAAAATAAAATTCAGTTTGCATAACAACGAAGAACCACCTCTAATAAATTAGATCGGGAAGCACTTATTCGTTCATGAAAAAAGAGAAGTTAAAGAAGTGAATAGAGATCAGCTTTTAGAGACAAAACGGACCATCATGCGAAATCTTACCATAGATGACGCGGATGATTTCTATGCCTTAAATCTTGACCCGGAAGTAATACAATATACCGGAGACCTGGCATTTGAAAATGTTCAAGTTGCCAAAGAATTTCTGAGCAACTACGACCAATACGAAAAATATGGTGTCGGACGACTTGCCGTAATTGAGAAGGCAACTTCGACGTTTATCGGCTGGTGTGGACTAAAATATAGTGAAGATAAAGACGAGTATGATATTGGATTTAGGTTCTTTAGACCATATTGGAATAAAGGTTTTGCCACAGAAACCGCAACGAAATGCCTTGAATTTGGCTTTCATGAATTAGGAATTTCCAAAATTATCGGACGTGCGATGCGTGAAAATTCGGCTTCAATCAAAGTTCTTGAAAAGATTGGAATGACATTTAAAGAAACCTTTGACTTTGATGGACATAAAGGAGTAATCTACGAGAAAATAAATAGGGGACAATACGATGAAACCCGATCAGTTTAAGGATGAAATTTATAAAGGATCCCGTTGCCTGATAGTTGCTTTTAAGGATTCCAGTAAAATAAAACATTCATGATTCGGAGGGAATCTCCAACAGGGATGAAAGTGGAGGAAAACAAGAGAAGGCAGTTGAAAACAATGGAAGACAATTTGAAAACAGTTGAAGACAATCGAAGGAAGAGGAAGCTGCTCGAAGCGCTTTTGGCCTACTTTTTATCGAGGGTAGGAAGCGAACCGGAAGCTTAGTGAAGCCGGGAAGCTCCGACGACAGAAGGAGATCACCCGGCTGAACTTAGTTTTCAGGAGCTGATACCTGAAGATAAAAATCAGCCTTGCGTTTTCTGTTTCGTCTTTGGGGCAAGCCAAAGATGAAAACCCGCCTGGTAAGGCTAGCGGAAATTTATTGGAGTAGAATCGCTCCTCTTAAACGCATCTTGAAAAAGACTTTCAGAAAAAAGAGCCCGGAAAAACTTCCGGGCTCTTTCAATATCTTATTAAGCGATGAGCTTAAAATACTTTATCGTAGAATTCGTTATACGCGTCGATGTAGGTATCTTCCCCTTGGTAGTCAAGGTTCAATTTTCCTGAAGCTGCAATATATTCAGCCAGTTCAGGATTAATTGTTTCGCTGCCCTGAATCACTGCATCAGCATATTGAACACCCAATTTCATCATACTCTCGTAAGTCGGGTTTTTCAATAATTCCACATCTTCCGGGTTGATTCCATCAATCTGTACATTATCGACAGCTGCTGAACTTAACGGTTTTTTAAAACTTTCATTGTAAACCGAGTAAACGACCTTCGATTTCTCAAAAAGCGGATCATCGTGATAAGCCTTCTTAATATATAAAGGAACTAAGGAAGCCAACCAGCCCGAACAGTGAATCAGGTCGGGAGCCCAACGTAATTTGATAACCGTTTCGAGAACACCGCGCGCAAAAAATACGGCACGCTCATCGTTATCGTCGAACTCTTTACCTTTGCTGTCTTTCAATACAGCCTTTCGGTGAAAGTAATCCTCATTATCAATAAAGTAAACTTGCATACGAGCTGCCTGAATAGAGGCAACTTTAATAATCAGAGGGTGGTCTGCATCGTTGATCACCAGGTTCATACCCGACAAACGGATCACTTCGTGCAGTTGATTACGACGTTCATTTACACTTCCGTAACGAGGCATAAAGGTTCTGATCTCGCGACCATGTTCCTGGATACCTTGCGGCAGGAATCGGCCTTTTTTTGACATCTCGGATTCGGGAAGGTAAGGTGTTATTTCTTGAGAAATGAATAGGATTCTTTTCTTTTCCATTAGAAAGCTTGCTGAAAATTGATTCGGCAAAATTAATAAAAATATGCCTAATATTCAATTTAAGATCAATATTGAAGGGATTTTCACTGAAAGCAGCACTTTAGCCGGACATCGTATAGATTAATTTATTTACTTTGCACCCTGATTTTTTACCCATGCTGGTTATTAAGAACATAAGCGATCTAAAGTCGTTAATCGGCGCCCAAAAAGCAGCCGGAAAAACGATTGGTTTTGTGCCCACAATGGGCGCTTTACATGCCGGTCACCTGTCGCTGGTTGAAGAAGCAGGCCGACAAACTGATTTTGTGGTAGTAAGCATTTTTGTTAACCCTACCCAGTTTAATGATCTATCGGATTTGGAGAAATATCCGCGGACACTTGAAGCTGATGCGAACTTGCTGGAAGCGAGTCCCTGTCAGGCTATATTTGCCCCCGATGTGGCGACCATGTATCCCGAGCCCGACACCCGCCGGTTTAACTTTGGCGAGCTGGAACAGGTCATGGAAGGACGTTTTCGCCCCGGACACTTCAACGGAGTTGCCCAGGTGGTCAGCAAACTGTTCGATATGGTAGAGCCGCATAAAGCTTTTTTCGGCCAAAAAGACTTTCAACAGCTTGTGATTGTGAAAGCAATGGTAAAACAACTAACTTTGCCGGTCGAGATTATTGCTTGCCCCATTGTTCGTGAAGAAAGTGGTTTGGCCCGCAGTTCACGTAACGAACGCCTCACTGCCGAGCAACGCGAAAATGCAGCGGTAATCTACAAAACACTGTGTGAAGCCAGGAACCAAGTACCCGGCCAGAGCGTAGAAACAATTAGAAAGATGGTGGTTGAAACCATCAATGCGAACCCGTTCCTTGAAACGGAATATTTTGAAATTGTTAACGATACCGACCTGAAACCCGTGAACGATTGGAATGAACCGGTAAACAAAGTAGCCTGTCTGGCTGTTTTTTGTGGCGAAGTTCGTTTGATCGACAACCTGGTTTTAGACGAAAAGATCAACTAAAGCCGACCACGAAACGGTCAGAAGAAACAGATCAGGTCACCGACCCAAAAAGAGAACGAAATGTATATTGAAGTTTGTAAATCGAAAATTCACAAAGTAACGGTTACTGAAGCCAACTTGCAGTACGTGGGAAGTATTACCATTGATGAGGACTTAATGGATGCTGCAAACTTGATTGAAAATGAAAAGGTGCAGATCGTCAATATCAACAATGGTGAACGTTTGGAAACTTACGTCATTAAAGGACAACGTGCTTCAGGTGTCATTTGCCTGAATGGTCCCGCTGCCCGCAAAGTTGCTGTTGGCGATGTGGTGATTATTATCTCCTATGCCATGATGGACTTTGAAGCCGCCAAAGGCTTTAAACCGCAACTGGTGTTTCCCGACACCGAGACCAACAGAATTGTCTGAAAAAATACCAACTGAAAATAATAGCCCGAGGCCAACCGCCCCGGGTTTTTTATTGCCTGCCCATAGCATGACAAAAATCTGGTATCTGATATCACAAATTCCCTATATTGAGCCACTTTCCGAAAAATTGATTTAATCCAATCACCCCAAACATCATGAAATACCTGATCATCATCGGCCTGCTGGTTTGCAGCATGAGCCTAAAGGCACAAACAGCCGACAACTACGACATCAGCCTCAAAGGAGTGTGGAACTCAGACACGAAAAGTGATGCCTCTTTTCAACAATACGGTATCACTGCCAGGTTTGGAAGCTGGCTCATCCAAAAAGGTCAGAAAGGCGTAATCATGCTACGGGGTAGTTACACCTATGCTGCAATCGACATCAACAAAGAACTGCAATTTCCAAGTAAGCTGGACCAGTTTCACAGTGCCGGTTTCATGCTGGCCTATTCCCGGCGACTGAAAAGTCCTAAATGGGCATTTACCGGCATCCTGATCCCCCAGCTTAATTCAAACTTTTCAACGAGCATCAGTGGCGACGACCTCTACATCAATGCCGTTGCCTTATTCAACTATAGCAACACTGCCAAAAGCCGTCTTTCCTTCGGGCTAACCTACTCGAGCACGCTGGGTTTTCCGGCTCCCATACCGGTCATCAGCTACTGGAAAGCCTGGAACGACAAGTGGGAAATGAATCTCGGCTTTCCGCGCATGGGGATCACCCGCCGGTTAAGCACGAAGAACAGCCTGGCCCTGCTGGCCGACATCAATGGCTACAACGGCCACATCGGCACCCCCATCACTGACGATCGTTTCCAGCATGGCCGAATCGCCAACCGGATTAGTTATTTCAATGTTGTTAGCGGCCTCGAATGGCAACACAACTTTAAAAACTGCCGCCTGCGACTCAAAACCAGCTACTCGGTTTATCGTCGATTTGAGCTGCAAACCAATAATTACCACAAAGCCTACGAGTTCGACATGAACCAGGTTTTCAATATTGGCATGGGCTTCGATTTCAACCTTTAATTTCTTTTGTCAACACCCCAGTCCAACGGACAGCCCCGGCTAACGGCCGGGGATTAACAAGCCTTCTTGTATTTACCCCAAACCCCTTGAAGGGGCTTTAGCAATCTGCAAGATATATAGCACCATAGCGAGCTCGAAGCGCCCCCCGTCTAATGAAAAAGAGCGTTAAGAAACCAGGTGGTGAGTATTCCCATATAGGCGAGTCAGAGACGGCAAAACTTGACCGATATATGTCGGAACTTAACGCTTAACTGTCTCTCCCCTGGTTCAGCTAAAATCAAGATTTTAGCTGAATCTGTCCCCTCTCTACTGGTAGAGAGAGGTGGCACGAGCATAGTGAGCGTCGGGGTGAGTCAAAACCAACTGCAGGAAGAAAGTAACAGCCTCCCGGCTCAAGGACAACAAAAAGATCTTTTAACATTCCTTCGCACGCGTTAACGCTCCGCTACCCTACCTTTATCCCACATACATAACAGAGGGGTTTTTATCAATCATTTTTCATTGAGATAGGTTTTGGTTAAGTGAGGAAAGGAGGACAGCGGTTCTCCTTTTTTTTTGAAAGTTCCTTTCGGGT
>NZ_JBZQJF010000228.1:0-22417 GCF_059905295.1 Mangrovibacterium sp. | reverse complement strand
GGTCTGGACGAAATTAAAGGTGAAGCCTTTCTATGATGACCGAAGTAGAAAACAACAAAAAGAAAAAAGAATCACAATTACTACGACCAGTAAAAAGAAAAAATACAGAAACCACTTCGGGATAATCGCATGCTTGTTTATGTGCTGTTTGTGCTCGTATAACAACTTTTCAAGTGGCAACATATTGATTTCAACTTTGACTTTGGCCGTTTTTAGTTCCTTAAGCTGGCGGTCAATCTCCGGAGCGATTTCGTTGATGTTTTTGGTTGTTATATAGAGCTTGTCTATTTCTTCAGTTAATATGCTAAGTAGGACTTGTTGTGATAACTTCTCTCTCATGGCTTATCGTTTTAATTTGAAACTGTATTGATTTTTATCGAATAGCTTTTGAAGGTTAGCAGCGCTAAGCGAGCGATGTACTGCACTGGCTTTGATCGAAGAATCATCCATCTTGAAGCTGGCACCCACTAATTTACCGTTTGACGCGAATTTCGGAAGGACCTCAATCCCGCAGGTCCGCATCGCAGTGGTATAGTCGGCGAGGCTTTTCGGACGCATCTTCAGCACTATTTCATGAGCTGATAATACTTTTTCTTTTCGCCGGTCTTCTCTCGCCATCTGAACCTGTTTGGCCGAGATGAGTTGATGTTCGAGGGCAATGCGGTCTGCCAGGCGCTGAGTCTTCTTCCCAATGTAATTGTCTTTGTAAGCACGCCCGCGCCCATCCACCCGGTTCACGAAGATATGGAGATGGGCGTGTTCCCGGTCCCGATGCAGGAAGGCTACATGCTGATGGTTTTCCAGCTGCATGTGTTTTAAAAATTCAACAGATAGTTGACCAAACTCGGAGTTGGTCAACTTCAGTCCATCTTCGATTGCCGGACTCAGGACAAAAGAGAATGAATTCCGATGACAGCGGTTGTTTAGGTTTTGAAATATGCGAAACTCCCGGGCTATCTCTTTGCCACTGTTGTTTGCTACAAGATTTCGGGAGACTTCTACCGCTTTCATTTTTAGGCGGGCATAATCAATGGCGTTGGACACGTGTGATATACTCTTTGCTTTACCAATCATTGTTCAAATCGTTTGAGGTGTTCGTTTAGCTGCGTGATGACAAACTCCAGATCTTCCAGGATTCTGTCATTTTTGTTGAACCGGTCACTTTTAATCAAATTGGAAATTGATTTAAAGTTGCGGTGAAATTTATGAAGGTCCTGGTACGCTTGCAGCTCTTCGGGTGAAAAGCGTAAGGTGACCTTCTTGTCAAAAACAGCCTTGCGGGCAAAGCTGCTGGTGCTGAGATTGACGCGCTTTGCGGCAAGCTCAATCGCCTTCTTTTCGATTCCGCTTACGCGAAAGGAAACATACGACGTACGAGTAGGGAGTTGTTTTCTTCGTGGCATAAATTACGATAGTAATTTGTGCTCTCTTTGCGAGTTTAGGAGCAAAGCAAGATTGTTTTTGTGCAACAAAGACACATCTTGAAATAGCCAACCGCTGCGATGAACGCGAGAGCTTAAAATGAAGTGGGACGCATGGTCAAGAATTCTCGAACTGACTGCTAAAATAGCAGTCAGGAGAGCAGGATAATCCACCCAGTGGATTGTCCGTGAGGAATTCTTGCCGGGCATGTTCCGCGGAGACTTAAGCTCGGCAAGAGTGGAAGGCGTTTGGCTATTAAGGCTATCTAAGATTGTATAACTGTCAGATGTCTTCATTATCAATTTTTTTCTATTTTTCGGATTTTGGCTACCTGTTTACCTGTGCATTGTAATTCAGTTGTTTAGAATGCCGTAGGAGTAGAATTATATCTTACCAAAGTTACCTTTCAGGTAAGTTAGGTAAGAACCAGGTAGCTTGAAGGGGTAGACCTTACCTGTATCGAAGTCCCTTGGGTAAAGGCTTACAGTAGGAGAGGTAAGAAGGTTGGTATAACTACTCAAGGGCCCAAATCAGAGTTTGGTTTCGCAAGGTAGCCCCAAACCTGACGTTTGGAATGTTTAACCCGTTGGAAATTGAACCCGGATAGCGCTTTGCCGATGTTGATATGATTCAGTCTAACATTTAAACAGTTTAACTCCATAACGATATCTGAGGCAGTCCGGAATTCCTCCAATTCCACTGTCTTTTCGTAATATTTGGCAATTAACTCCTGTTCTGTTGTCAACCGCATGTATTTCTGATTCCGAACCTCGTTCTCTGAAATGTCTTGAACTGTTAACTCGGGGTAGAAATCAGGTGAGAGGTAAGCAAGATGATAAGCCTGGGACCAAACTAAGTTAATGTCGATTTCTTTTGAATAGGCAAAATCAATCCTGTCTTTCAACTCAAAACATAGCCATCTGACAGAACCGGTCTCATCATTCAGAAAAGAACTCATGTTAGTGGAGCCAATAAAAGAGCAGATTCGCGGTAGGTTAGTGTTCTTCCGGTCATATGGAAGACGTTCATTGATGAACGTCTTTGAAAAGAAAGCCTTCAGAGCATTCACATCCTTTTTAGAAAGTACTGCAAGCTCGTCAAGATTGAATAGAAAGTTTCGGCATAGCTGTATTCGCGCATCTTTATCGCTGCTAATGTCTTCGGCCATATAGGCATAGAGGCTGGACGGGCAGAGGAAACGACACCATGTCGATTTTCCTGAACTCTGGCCTTTATGACTGATGATAAAAGCTTGCTTGTTGAAGTAAGTTGGTTCGAGAGAGCACTTTACTGCTCGCACGATCCACTTCTTGAAATGATATTCGAAGGCTTCAGGCTCGTAGGTTGGTACATACGAACAATGCTTTTTGATGTAATCAACTCCATCCCACTTCGGGAGGGAAGTGAAATATTCCAGAATAGGATTGTACTTATCGATTAATTCTGATTTGATCAGAATTTCCAATTTTCCAGGACTGGCATCTATTCCACATTTCGCAAGTTCTATAAGCAGTGAGTTTGTGTTAAGATCATACCATTCACGACCGTTTCTCAATGAAATCTGGTAGTCCTGAGAAATCTGATTGTAGCGGATGTCGTATTTCTCAAACAGATAGTCACTAATATAGTCGTAGATTGTTTTCTTTTTGGGATTATCAACCCGATAGAGGTTGTTTTCATTTGTTGTCATAATACAAATGTTATTTATAAAAATCGTATGTTTATTAATCGGTTATCCGGTAAAGAAATGGGTTGACAGAAAGCGTAAGGCATTTGCCTTACGCTTTCTTCTTTTTATTATTAAGGATGTAATTTGGAGCCTGACGCTCTATGTCCTCGAGGGTAAGAGTAGGACGCTTGAGCAGCCATTCGTCCAGCTTTTCCCGATCAAAGAAGATTATCTTCCCGGTTGGTTTGGAATGAGGAATGACGCGTGAACTGGTTAACTTGTACATGTAACTGCGTGATATACCCGTGTAATCACAAGCTTCATCAAAGTTGAGCACCTTTTTTGTTGCCTTGAATAAAATACGTTCTATTCGTTCTAGGCGTTCTGATAATTTTAAATCGTCCATTGTTCTTGTTTTTCGGTTAACATTGGACAAAAGCGCTTTTGTTTTCTTTTTGTGGAAATCCTGTAACAAAGGAAAAGACTAGCAATCAATCCGAAAAGAACTATAAGCCATATTGTAGGTCAAATTATAGTTGGATGGTGTTTGTAATGAGCTTGTAGCTAGTCTTTTGTGTTTTGGTGATTTTTTATTGCGGATCGGATAGCTTTTCTGATTTGTAGCTGTTCATTGGTGGACCGAGCCGATTTTTTCCAATGAGATATTATCGAATCGTCGGTTGAGATGATATTTCCCTGTTCATCGCGGAAATAAGTTTCTACGATATTTTTAAGCTCTTGTCTGTTTAGTCTATTCGAACTAATCAGGCCGGGAAACAATTGGATTATAAACTCAAACAATGTTTGCCTGTTAGCCGATGTATTGGAGCTCTCCCCTTTTTCTTTCCAAACAATTGGTTTGGATCGTTTAAGCGGTTTCCGCTTAACTAGCCTGGAAAAGGTAGCAAGTTTGCATTCCATATATTTTAGTTCCGCCGTAAGTACGAGGTAGACATGATGGATAGACTCGTCTGTTTTCAAAACGCAATCACTTTTATAATCCTGAAATTTAATGGTGATCTCTTCCGTTATATGTATCGCTTTGTTCGCAAATCTTTTGGTCCAAACGAAATGAAGAAAGGCTGCGCAAAACAGAACGAGTATGAGTGCAATGTACTCCGCAATCATTGTGATTTTGGAGGGGTTAGAGTCGATTAGGTCTTTTATTCCACAATGCAATACATAAGCGACACCTCCGAAGAGTAGGTAGAAAAATATTCTTGGTTTGTCAATTTGGTTATCCCAACTTGAGGGCAAGTTGAGCATGAAAGGCATGAATACCTGGGCAATGAGCCGTCTTAATAATAGAGCTAAAGGAACGGCAAATGCTAAAGCGAATATCCAATTAACGATCTGAATTGAAAGCATTAAAACTGGCTTTAAAGTGGTCGCGTGTTTATCGTCTATTTTATTTCAGTAAGAAATATATTGTTTTCTAGAATAAAGTCAAGAGAGACATTCTATTTTAGACCGTTTCTTGGCAATAAGTTAACTCGCGGTACCGGACGAAGTTAAGTGTTATTTAAGATTTTGCTCAAAAACTTAAATAAGCGTATTTCTAGTTTAATTTTAGACCAAATAACTTAAATAAGAGGAGGCCGTTTTTAAATCTCAATGGAGCTTATTTTGGCAGAAATGAAAGCGGATTTACACCCCAAATGTATGTGAAAAATACCACTGAAAAATGAAAAGGTTACCCATATCTAGGTAACCTTTTGTCTTAAAACTATGTCGTAAAACGGGAAAAACTTTTTATTTCAGATAGAATGCAATGCCAATATTTGCGCCAAGGCTTCCTTGTTCGATTTCAAGACTATCGTCATCTTTGTTCGTATATGTTGCCTTCGTGTAAGATAATCCAAAGTTGAGTGAAATGTTTTCTTTCACAAAGACCGCAAACCCTCCACCGGCGTTAAAAGTAAATCCCCCGTAAGAGATTTCCTGATCGTCCATCCAATTATTTTCGGCCTTATACTTTAACCAAGAGTAGCCTGCCCCTGCTTGGATAAAAGGTTTTATTTTGCCCTCTATTGGGAAGTAGTAGATTGCACTAGGAACTAGCATTACTTCATTCATGCTGTTTTTGTAGGAATCTTCATATTTATCTGTTTCAAACGAAAAAGAACTAAGTAGTCCTACAGCAAAATTGTCTCTGACGAAATAGGCGAATGAAGGTATAATGTCAAATGAACTCACGTCATATTCATCGTCTATTTCTCCTTCGTATTTGTCTTTAACATTAGTGCTGGAGAAACTAAGGCTGGTTCCGCCATTTAAAAGAATAGTCCCCTTCTCTATTTGAGCAGATACAATAAAGACTAGGGCTAAAAAGACTAGGGTTAAAAGGCTCTTTCTCATGAGGATAGATTTTGGTTTAATTAATAAAAGATAACAATGTTTGAAATAGACTGAGTATCTCTCACTTATCACAAAATCTTCCTAATTCCCTTCAAGACACTCTTTAACAATTTACAACTAGCTATGCTAAATAGCAATAGTATAAATCTAAATTTTATAAACATGGAATTAAGACTAGCACAACGAAAGCAAGCCAAAATTAAGCCTGCTATACAAGGGACTTCAGGCTCTGGTAAAACCGATTCAGCATTGCCTTTAGCTGCATTCTCGGTTTCTAAGCTTTGCAACACCGAAATCAGACTTTTCAACTGGGCGGTTTCGCGGTAAAGCTCGTCGTGGTGTTGCAGTAGTTGCTGCACGAAATCGTGGTCTTCCTTAGTTATTCCCCTCTCTGTTTTTGATAGCCGGAAGGTACTCAAAAGCAGGTCAATAGTTGCGATGTCAGCCGAAAGTAACCCCGTTTGTTTTGAAGGTTTTATCCAACAGTACACAGATACTCTATCGAAAAAGGTAAGTTGAAAATTGATTTTGAGAAAGCGAAACGCTACGGATTTTCTTTGAAAAATATGACGTACTTGGGAAAGTGATTAAGTGTATGAACTATTCCGAATTTTTAAACCAAAGAACTTCTAATTTAATCCATGGTAAACCATTCCGTCTATACTATTTTCTGAAGACGGGGATACAATAATTAAAGCGTGCTGAATCATTTGCAAGTTATCGTCCGGAATGAGAGAAAAATCTATTGCGTTTAAAATCGAATTATAAATACAGATTCATCTCAAATTCTGTGTGCACATCTGTGTGCATAAAAATAAAAAGAGTCACAACTTGTAGTTGTAACTCTTTGATTTTCAGGTGGAGAATATCGGAATCGAACCGATGACCTTTTGACTGCCAGTCAAACGCTCTAGCCAACTGAGCTAATCCCCCATCATATTGCTGGGCAAATATAATAATATTTTCAAAACAGCAAGGAGATCTTCCTTTTTTGGATTGGTTTTTGTTTTTAGGCTTATTACCACCCCAATAACCTAAATATTTTAAAGCTATGAAAACAAAAAAATCCCCAAATGTTGATTTGGAAAAGGGACGATCCTTGTTCTTTTCGATTGGACTAGTCTTAGCCTTGGGGCTGGTCCTGGCTGCTTTTAGTTACAAAACAGCCATAAACCAAATACCTGAAGTAAGAACTGTGTCCTGGGAACCGCCAGAGGAAGTGATTATACCGGTTACTAGGCCTGAGGAGAAAAAGATTGAAGTGAAACCTATCTCGATTCAGGAAATTGTTGTTGACCTGGAAAAAGGACAGAAAGAACTTGATTTCTCCGACTATACTGATGAGATTGATCCGGGTGTCGGCATTGAGTTAAATCCGGTCTTAAGTCAACGTTCCCCTGAGCCGGATGAGGTTCCGGTCAACTTTGCCGAGCAAATGCCGGAGTTCCCGGGTGGAATGCAATCCTTGCTTAGTTTTATAGCTAAAACAGTCAGGTACCCTAAGTTAGCTCAGGAGGTAGGGACTCAAGGTCGTGTATTTGTACGGTTTGTTGTGAATACCGATGGGACAATTGCCGATGCACAAGTTGTCAGGTCTGTTGATAAGTTGTTAGATGCCGAAGCATTGCGGGTGGTTCGGAATATGCCTAAATGGAGACCGGGACTTCAAAATGGAAAACCGGTTCGTGTTAATTTTACGATACCAATCAATTTCGTATTACAATAAAAATTGGGTCTAAAATCAAATAAATGATGGATGAATTTTTTAATTCAGGGGGATTTGCTTTTGTCGATTATTTTATATCTTTAACCCCTCAAAGAAAAAATGTTTCTGTCACAGAATAAACTTCTAAAACTGAATTATGGAATTGAAGAAATCACCGAAAGCTGATCTCGAGAACAAGAGGAATATCTTTGTTCAGATCGGGCTTGTGATCTCTCTGGGACTTACACTTCTTGCATTTGAGTGGACTACTCGTGTGGAGCAAGCTTCCTCATTGGGTACAGTGGCGCAGCAAGAGGTCGAAGATGAGATCATTCCGATCACGCGTCAAGAAGAAGTAAAACCGCCGCCACCGCCGCCGCCACCAAAGGTTGTTGAAATGTTGAATATCGTGGACAACGACGTTGAGATCGAAGATGAATTGGAGATCGACGACACAGAAGCTGATGATAACACAGTGATTGATGTTGCTCCGGTTATTCAGCAAGAAGCTGAAGAAGAAGAAGAAAGTGAAGTCTTCTTTATTGTAGAAAACATGCCAGAATTCCCTGGTGGAGAATTAGCATTGCGTAAATTCATTGCTAATGCGATCAAGTATCCTGTAATTGCTCAGGAGAACGGAATTCAAGGTAAAGTTTACGTGAACTTCGTAGTTGATAAAGATGGTTCGGTAACACAAGCACGTATTGCCCGTGGTGTAGACCCATCCTTAGACAAAGAAGCTCTTCGCGTTGTGAACAGTCTTCCAAAATGGAAGCCGGGTATGCAAAGGGGTAAGCCAGTAAGAGTATCTTACACGGTGCCTATCAGTTTTGTATTACAGTAAGACGCATTATATTACAAGAATCCTGGTTTCGTGTACGAGACCAGGTTTTTTTATGCCATAAATAGAAGTTGAATGATTGAAACCGCTCCGCAACAGGAAACAGCAGTTTTGGTTGGTCTGATCAACCAAAGTCAGGATGAAAGACAAGCTCAGGAGTATTTGGACGAGCTTGAATTCTTGGCTGATACAGCAGGTGCTGTGGTGAAAAAGCAATTTTATCAGAGGATGGATGTGCCCCATCCGGCCACTTTTGTGGGTTCAGGAAAACTAGAGGAAATCCAGAACTACATTAAGATTCACGACATTGATACGATCATCTTTGATGATGAATTAAGTCCTACGCAGTTGCGAAATATTGAACGTGCGTTGAGTTGTAAGGTTTTAGACCGGACCAACCTTATCCTCGATATATTTGCAAAAAGGGCGCAAACCGCTCATGCGAAAACACAAGTTGAGTTAGCACAATATCAATATATGCTGCCACGTCTGACGCGCATGTGGACTCACTTGGAACGTCAACGAGGAGGTATTGGTATGCGGGGACCCGGTGAAACGCAAATCGAGACCGACCGCCGTATTATTCTCGACAAAATTGCCCGATTGAAGGAGCAATTGATTAAAATCGATAAGCAAAAGGCGACACAGCGTAAGAATCGTGGTAAGATGGTTCGTGTAGCCTTGGTTGGTTATACTAATGTGGGAAAATCTACCATCATGAATATGATGGCTAAATCGGAAGTGTTTGCTGAAAATAAACTTTTTGCAACGCTGGACACGACTGTTCGGAAAGTGGTGATTGGTAATATCCCTTTCTTACTTTCTGATACGGTAGGATTTATTCGGAAGCTTCCTCATGGTTTGGTTGAATCTTTTAAATCTACTTTGGACGAAGTGCGCGAAGCTGACTTGTTGGTGCATGTCGTTGATATTTCTCATCCGGGCTTCGAAGAACAGATTGATACGGTAAATGAAACCTTGAGTGAAATTGACACGAGGGAAAAGCCGACCATCTATGTCTTCAATAAGATTGACGCTTATAATTATGTGGAGAAGGATGAGGCTGATTTAAGTCCGAAGTCCAGGGAAAATTATTCGCTCGATGATCTGAAAAATAGTTGGATGGGTAAAAAGAATACTCCATCGATATTTATCTCGGCGGTTAAGAAGCAGAATGTTGATGAATTTAAGAAAAAGCTTTACGAGGAAGTTCATAAGATTCACATTACCCGTTTCCCGTATAACGATTTTCTGTATGATCCGGATTGGATTGTTGATCCGGGAATTACGGACGAAGAAGAATAACTTAAGAAACTATTGGATACGAAAAAAGCGATGGAAAAACTTCCAGCGCTTTTTTATGTCGTTCTGTATTAAGGTCTAATCTTAAAAACAGTGCCGACCCGGAACTACTCTGCTGTTTCTTCGCCTTCGGCAGAAGCTTCAGCTTCGGGAGCTTCTTCTGTAGCTTCCTCTGCTTCAGCGGCAACAGAAGCTTCAGCTTCAGCAGCCAACTCAGCGTTTTTCTTAGCAATAGCTTCTGCTCTATCAGCATTTACTTTTGCTTCAGCATCTAAACGAGCTGTTTTAGAATCGCTGGCCTCTTTCGATAAACGATCTTTTTTGGCTTGAATTTTAGCTGCTTTTTCGGCAACCCAAGCTTCAAAGCGTTTTTCTGCTTCTTCTTCAGAGAAAGCACCTTTAGCAACTCCACCTTGTAAGTGTTTCATGTATAAAACACCATTGTAAGAAAGAATAGCTCTTACTGTGTCAGTAGGTTGAGCACCTTTGTTAAGCCAGTTTAAAGCTTTATCAAAATCAAGATCGATCGTAGCAGGATTTGTATTTGGATTATAAGATCCAATCCTTTCAATGAAACGACCATCTCGTGGTGCCCTGCTATCAGCTATCACAATGTGATAGTAAGCGTAACGTTTGCGACCATGTCGCTGCAATCTGATTTTTGCTGGCATTGAAATAAAATTTAATTGATAAACAATTTGTTAAAATGTGGCGCAAAGATAATCTTTTATTTCGGATCGAAAAAAGTCTTTTTATTTTTATTTAGGTCGATTAAAAAGACGTAATTTGAAATTAAATCTCTTTTGTAGGAGGGTATTCTTCGAATTATCTGGAATATGGATGTGTATCGGTTAATCGCTTGAAAGAAAAATAGCATTCGGGCGCAACCTTTGGATAAAGCATTCATCTTGTACTTGTAATTAAAAAGGAAAAATAGAAACTATGAAAAAATTATTTACGGGTTTACTTGTTGTTCTTGTTGGATTAGGCTTGTTCTCGTGTAAAAGCGAGGAAGTTCTGCCGATTGCAAATAGCGACGTTTTCACCTTGACAAAAAACGTGGATGGAGTAACAATGTATGGGCTGGCTTTGCATACTTATGCCAATGTGCCTATGAATGCAGTTACGGCCACCGATGATTTGGGTGATATTTATACTTTAACAGCCTATAATAACTATACTTACGAGTACTATACCGAAACCGATGCGGACAATTATACAACCACTTTGCCGGAAACCGGAACTTATACATTTTCGGTAAAATTGACTGACGGGGAAGTATTAACCGTTTCTGATGTATTGGAGGGCACCTATATTCAGCCTGTTGATATTACAACCTGTGCGTACGATGCCGATTATAATCGCATTGATGTTGAGTGGGATTCGAGTGACGAAGAAGATTATTCGGTAATAATACTTCGAAACTCCGATGGAAACATGGTCTACTATAGTAGTACGCTTGGAACATCCGTTGTTAGTGCGTATATCACAAGCAGTAGTTGGGTTAGCGGATATGAGCCGGTTGACGGAGAAACCTATACTGTCGAATTAGGCATGTATAAGAAAGCAACAGACTCGGACTACCTGGACGCAAAGGCGGTGACAACACAAGAAGTTGTTTGGGGAGAATAAGAGGAACAAGAAATAATTAATTAAGAAAGCAGGCTACAAATAGTGGCCTGCTTTTATTTTTTTGAATTATCTGCTTGTATTTCCTACTTTTGCACACCACAAAAAGATGAATTATGATTTTAAAGGAGCAGCTAAAAGAGCTTGCTGAGCGCCGGGATGCGCTGAGGAGGCATCTTTGACTACGATGCAAAGTTAATACAACTACAAGAAGAGGAACTGAAAACTCAGGATCCGGATTTTTGGACCGACTCTAAAAAGGCTGAAGAACAGATGAAAGCTATTCGGAGTATTAAGGTTTGGACCGACGGATTTAATACAGTTGATAAGTCGCTTGAAGACTTATTTGTACTCTACGAATTTTTTGAGGCAGAAGAAGCTTCGGAGGAAGAAGTAAGTACACAGTTTAATGAGACCTTAGAGCTTGTCGAAGAATTAGAGGCGAAGAATATGCTTCGTAATGAAGAAGACAAGTTGGGGGCTGTGCTTCGGATTAATGCCGGAGCAGGAGGAACAGAAGCGAACGACTGGGCCGATATTTTGATGCGCATGTATTTGCGCTACGGCGAAAAAGAAGGTTTCAAAATTAAAGTTTCCGAGTTTAATCCGGGTGATGAGGTCGGTGTGAAAAACTGCACAATCGAGTTTGACGGTGATTATGCCTACGGTTATCTTAAAAGTGAAAATGGAGTCCACCGTTTAGTGCGCTTGTCACCTTTTAATGCCCAGAACAAACGAATGACTTCCTTTACTTCTGTTTTTGTTGCACCATTAGTCGACGATTCGATCGAAATTGAAATTAATCCGGCTGACATAACCTGGGATACCTTCCGATCAGGAGGTGCCGGTGGGCAGAATGTGAATAAGGTGGAGACAGGTGTGCGTTTGCGACATGCTCCTACCGGAATTATCATTGAAAATACTGAAAGTCGGTCACAGCTAGGCAATAAGGAAAATGCATTGCGCTTGCTGAAGTCTCAGCTCTACGAACTGGAGCTGCGGAAGCGTCGCGAGACAATAGATGCCATCGAAGCAGGTAAAAAGAAAATTGAATGGGGGTCCCAAATTCGCTCCTATGTTCTTCAACCTTACAAGCTGGTTAAAGATGTGCGTACCGGACACGAAACCGGTAATGTTCAGGCTGTGCTGGATGGTGAGCTGGATGGTTTCATCAAAGCTTATTTAATGCAGTATGGCGATGCCTAGCCACCTTGAAGTTCGATTGGCGACTTTGTCGGATGCAGAGGCTATCCTTGAAATTTATAAGCCTTTTGTAACCGATTCTGTTGTAACCTTTGAAGAAGTCGTCCCGTCGGTTCGTGAATTTCGTCAGCGGATGGCTTCAATTTTAGAGGAATGTCCTTATTTGGTTTGCCTGATGGATGGACGGATCATAGGTTATGCCTATGCTTCAGCATATCGGTCGCGTAGTTCCTATCGGTGGAATCGTGAGGTGACGATTTACATTCATCCGGATGGTCAACGAAAAAGAATAGGAACAGCCTTGTATTTTGCGCTGATCGAGATTTTGAAAAGGCAAAACTTTGCGAATCTTTTGGCAGTTGTTACGCTGCCCAACGAGGGGAGCGCTCGTTTGCATGAGCATGTTGGGTTTAAGCCATGTGCTGTGTTTAATCAGGTTGGGTACAAAATGAATCAATGGCATCAGGTAGGCTGGTGGGAGCTGGCTTTAACGTCTCCAACTGAAAAGCCGAAAGAGCCAATCCTTTTCAACGATTTTGATGAACCTTATTTCCTAGATGACGTTTTTCTAAAAGCCGTGGAGTTAGTGAAGATTTAGTCAATTTTTCTTGAACAACTCGAAAAAATCTGTTTACTTGTAAAAATAGGCAGAGGCTTAATTAAATGAAAAAAACAGATTCATATATAAATCGGGAAATCAGCTGGTTGTCATTTAATGCCAGGGTTTTGCAGGAAGCAGAAGATCCTACCGTTCCCTTGTTTGAGCGCTTGCGTTTTTTGGGAATTTTTTCGAACAACCTCGACGAATTCTTCCGGGTGCGAGTAGCATCGGTTCGGCGCATGGTCGACTTTGGTGATGATGGGAGTATCTTAGGTAATTTTACGCCTGAAGAACTCCACGAAGAGATTCATCGGGTTGTGGTTAGTCATCAAAAAAAATCACAGGAGATCTACCGGAAGATCATGCAGGAAATGGCCGACGAGAATCTTTTCATTATTGACGAGACTAAGTTGACCAGGGAGCAGGGGATTTTTGTGAAACGCTATTTTAATGAAAAAGTGTTGCCTAACCTTGTTCCAATCATGCTGAGTGAAGCACATAAATTTCCTTATCTGCGCGATCGATCTGTTTATTTAGCGATTAAACTTTCCCGAACCCACAAACCCGGGAAATTTGCGTATGCCTTGGTTCGAGTGCCAAGTATTACATTAACCCGCTTTTTGGTGCTCCCGTCTCGCAGTGGTAAGCAGTATGTTATTTTGCTCGATGATATTATTAGATATTGTATGCCCGACATCTTTCCACTTTTTCAGTATGACAAGTTTGAGGCATACACGATTAAGGTGACGCGAGATGCAGAGTTGAATATTGACGATGATATTTCAAAAAGCTTTATCGAAAAGATGGAGTTAGGCTTGAAGAAAAGGAAAGTTGGTACCCCCGTTCGGTTATTGTACGATAGTAACATTCCTAACGAATTTCTGGAGTTCATTTTGAAAAAGATGAATCTGGATCCTGATAATACTGTCGCAGGAGGTCGCTATCATAACCACAAGGACTTCATGAACTTTCCGGAGATTGGCACCGATCAGCATTACTATAAACGATTACCCCCGGTTCGCCATCGCAATTTGCCGCCACATAACAGTATTTTGAAAAAGCTGCGGCAAACCGATGTGATGTTGCATTATCCCTACCAAAGTTTTAGTCACTTTCTGGATCTTCTGCGCGAAGCAGCAATTGATCCGAAAGTCGAAGAAATTGGAATTACGATTTATAGGGTCGCTGATAACTCCCGGGTAGTAAATGTTCTGCTGAATGCTATCCGTAATGGTAAACGTGTGACGGTTGTTATTGAACTGCAGGCACGTTTCGATGAGGAAGCCAATATTTACTGGTCAAACAAACTGCAGGAAGAAGGGGCACATGTAATTAATGGAGTGCCTGGTTTGAAGGTGCACTCTAAATTAGCTTGGGTACAGCGCAGAGAAGGAAGGTCAGTGCGTAACTATGCTTATGTGGGCACTGGAAACTTTCATGAAGGAACCGCTCGCGTATACGGAGACGATGGTTTGTTGACGGGCGATCCGCGTATTGCTGATGAGGTAGCCCGGCTATTTGGATTTTTCAAACACAACTATCGGAATGATCGATATAATCATCTGATCGTTAGTCCGTTTAGTATGCGAAATTTCTTCGTTAGCATGATTGACAAGGAGATTGAAATTGCTAAATCGGGTAAGAAGGCTTATATGATTTTGAAGATGAACAGCCTGATCGACCCGGATATGATGGATAAAATTGCAGAGGCTGCACGAGCAGGAGTAAAAGTTCAATTGATTGTGAGAGGAATCTTTGGATTAAAAACGGAAGAAGAAGATATTCGCGCTAATATTGAGGCAATCAGTATTGTCGATAAATACTTGGAACACTCTCGTGTTTTTCTATTCGGTAATGGTGGAGAAGAGAAAATGTTTATTTCCTCAGCCGACTGGATGCCGCGGAACCTGAACCGTCGGCTGGAAGTTGCTTGCCCGATTTATAATTCGGATATTCAGAATGAACTGAAAAAGATGCTTTCATTTCAATTAAAGGATAATACAAAATCGCGTATTCTTAATAATTCGCTGTCGAACGACTATAATCACCAAACGGTTGATGGCAGGTATCGTTCGCAAGAGGATTTTTACCAGTATATTAAAGAAAAACATCAGGTAGTTATGAAAATCTATCACAATCCACGTTGCTCGAAAAGTCGTGCAGGACTCCAGTTCCTGGAGGAAAATGGTTATCCTACCGAAATCGTTAACTATATGAAGGATGGAATTTCAGAAGAAGAAATCCGCCATATTATTGAGTTAACCGGAATGTCGGCTTTCGATTTGGTTCGGACACAGGAAGAATTGTACAGAACCGAGTACAAAGACAAGTCAATGACCGATGACGAATGGGTGAAAGTGCTTTCGGAAAATCCCAAGCTGCTGAAACGCCCCATCGTTGTAAACGGCAGCAATGCGGTATTGGCTCAGCCTGCCGAAATGATTGATAAAATTTTATAAGATTCTTTTATAATATGACTAGCCAACTTTGGATTGCAATGATTTGATTTGCTGTTCAAGCTTGGCTTTTCTTTTTAGAGCTGTTGACAAGGCCAGTGCTTGCACGAAAGCTTCCTTGTCGTATTTTTCCAAAATTATATAGTAGTAACGTTTTCCCAGGAACACTGCTTTTAGGTTGCGGTCGGCGTGCTTAGCGATAAACTCAATAACTCCGTTATCCTTGCCGTCGGTATACGAAACCTTTTCCCATTTCATGTTCATGAAATCACTTTGGTGATTGAGTGGTGAGCCAACAGGAATGTTTGCCGTTTTTGCCTGGAGGTCGCCATCGTACACGCGAATTCCGGTGTGATCCAATGCTCGTTCTCCGTAATAGTTGCTCGAAATATAAATTGCACCGCGTTCATCCAGATGAATTTGAATGAACGATTTGTTCCATCGCCGTTGAAATTGTTGGCGTTTTGGGATGTATTGTGTATAACGGTCAAATTCAGTTTTTTCTGTTACGAAGTTCTTCTCTAAGCTTCCAATTTGCTGTTTTACCGAATCCAGCTCATCTTGGGTTTTGTATAGCAATTCTCCGTACACTTTCTTTTTAAACTGGCCGGCAGCAACAACCTGTTGAATGGCTCCTTTGTAGAAGTTTTGTACCGAATCGGCTAACTGAAGAGCAAGTGTTGTATCTCCTTGCTGGTAATAGTTTTCAGCTTGTTGGAGCTTTTCACGAGCCAGTTGTTTTTCCGATTTTCCACACGAGATTAGTTGAGCTGAGATTAAAAAAAGAAGAAAAAAACGGAATGCTTTCATGGACAAATGGTTTAAAATCTTTTCTTTCGTAGTTTCTGAATGGTCAAAGAAACAGAATAATTTTCAGGATGGAAACAAATTCAGTTGCATTTTTTAAGTCCGAAGTACCTCCGGAATTGTTGGTTAAGCCCTTGGTAGCCGCATGGAAAGTGAAAAATCCGCAAAATGTAGGGAGCCTGATGCGCTTGGTTGATAACCTGGGGGGTGAAAAGCTTATCCTGCTGGATGATGAGAACGATAAGCGTGAATCATCAATCCGTAAAACCGCCGGATTAAGTTTTAAAAATGTCGAGCTGCACTACCAATCAGCTGATCAGTTTTTTGATGAGCTTCCGGAAGGCTATTCAGTATGTGCTATTGAAACAGCTGAAGGTGCTACCAATTTGTTTGAAACAAAACTTCCTGAAAAAATTGTTTTTTTGCTGGGGAGCGAGATGCATGGTTTGGATGAGGCGTTACTGGAACGTTGTGAACAGTCCGTTTATATTCCCATGACGGGTAAATGTAAGTCGATGAATATCTCACATGCTTTAGCGGTTTGCCTATTCGAATGGCAACGGCAACAATTATTTCCGGGGAAATGAAACTTCGTATAGATTTTTTCTATATTTAAGCTGAAATAAATAGATAAACCATGATCACGCTAACCCAACTTGAATACATAGTTGCTGTAGATACCTTTCGCCATTTTGGGCGTGCCGCAGAACATTGTTTTATAACCCAGCCAACTCTGAGTATGCAGATAAAAAAGCTGGAGGAAGATTTGGAGGTTGTTATCTTTGACCGAAGTAAGCAACCCCTGATTCCGACCGATGTTGGTAAGCGTATTATTGAACAGTCGCGAATTATTTTGCAGGAAACAGAAAAGGTTAATAATATCGTTAAAGATCATAAAAACCTGATTTCCGGAGAGCTTAAAATCGGAATCATTCCAACATTGGCACCATATTTACTACCGTTGTTTATTGGAAACTATAAACGGAAATATCCCAATATTACTTTAAAGGTTGAAGAGTTGACTACGGAAAATATTGTCGATCATCTGAATCGCGATTTGTTGGATGTTGGGATTCTGGTTACACCATTAAAAGAAGATCGGATCAGTGAAAAGCCGATTTTCTACGAGGAGATGATGTTGTATGCGCATAAAGATCACCCGTTGCACAATAAGGAAGAGGTGAATGTAAAGGATATCTCAGTGCCCGAGATTTGGTTGTTGAGCGATGGACACTGTTTTCGCCACCAGGTTATTAATCTTTGCTCTTTTAAAGGTGCGGCAAATGATGAGCTTCCTTTTCATTTTGAAGCAGGTTCACTGGAGACTTTGATGAACATTATTGACAAAGAAGGCGGAATAACCCTGATTCCTGAGCTAGCCTCTATTGAAATGAGCACTGAGCGCTCTTTGCATGTGCGGGCCTTTGACGATATGACGCCTTTGCGCGAAGTTAGTCTGGTTTATTCAAGACATTTTGCCAAGAATAAATTGATAGAATTGCTATGGAAGGAGATTACTAACTCGATGCCTCAGAGTTTATTAAACAAAGAGCGGGGTACGGTTGTCGACTGGAAATAAAATTTTTTGAGATTTTTGTTTGCAGTTTCAAAAATCTTCCATTTCTTTGCATCGCTGAAATCAAAACGGTTCTGCTAAACGAAGCAGAGCAGAATTTCAGAAAAATTTCTTGAAAAATTTGGAGACTCAAAAAAAGAAACTATTTTTGCAGTCCCAAAATCAAGGGAGCTAATAAAATGATGGCCCGTTCGTCTAGCGGTTAGGACGCCAGGTTTTCATCCTGGTAGCAGGGGTTCGATTCCCCTACGGGCTACAAACAAAAAAATTGAGGAAATTAAAAAATGGCAAATCATCAATCTTCAAAAAAGAGAATCAGACAAGACGAGAAAAAACGTCTTGAGAACAAATACTACGCTAAAACAATGCGTAATGCACTGAGAAAGTTGCGTGCTGCAACCGAGAAAGAAGCTGCTGTTGCCGAGTTGCCTAAAGTAACTTCAATGATTGACAGATTAGCTAAAAGAAACGTTATTCACAAGAATAAAGCTGCAAACTTAAAGGCTAGCCTTGCTTCACATGTGAACAAATTATAAGAAATTACTTATAAATGAGAAGCCTCTTCAATTCTGAAGAGGCTTTTTTTTGCTTTTAGAAGTCGGTTTCGTGGAATTTTCATAATTTAGTTAAAAACCGACTTGTCATGTATAAAAAGTTGAGCATCAAAGATTGGGCGGCTGAAGATCGTCCCCGCGAAAAATTGATTTTGAAAGGTACCCGCTCCCTTTCAGATGCTGAACTGATGGCTATTTTGATTGGCTCCGGAAATGTGGAGGAGTCAGCTGTCGAGTTATCCCGCCGAATTCTCAGCTCTGCAAACAATGATTTAAATGAACTGGGCAAAAAACAAGTTTCTGACTTCCTTAAATTTAAAGGTATTGGCGATGCTAAAGCTGTCAATATTGTTGCAGCGTTGGAGTTGGGCCGCCGTAGGAAAGATCAGATGCCTGCTGAAAAGTTAACCATTACGGCCAGCTCGGATGCGGCGAACTATTTTCGTCCTTTATTGGAGGATCTGCCTGTTGAAGAATTCTGGATTTTGCTATTGAATCGATCCAATACTGTCCTTGATAAGTTTATGGTGAGCCAGGGAGGGTTGACAGGAACGGTGATCGATGTGAAGATTATCCTAAAGACGGCATTGGAGAAATTGGCTTCGGCTATGATTTTATGTCATAATCATCCTTCAGGAAATTCACGCCCTAGTGAAGCCGATCGGAATATTACCCGTAAAATAAAGAGTGCTGCCGATATTATGGAGATTGCTGTACTCGACCATATTATTATTGCCCATCATCAGTATTTTAGTTTTGCCGACGAAGGATTAATATAAAGTAATCATGATTGCTGTTTATGCTAATAAAATAACGAATAGACTGCGTTATATCTTCGAGTTGTATTTTGAAGAGTTGCTTCGGTTACCTGTAAGCTTTACAGATGATGCAGCTGTTTTTATCCGGGAGAAAGGAATTAAGATCAACTACTCGAATCAAAATTTTGAGGGTAACATATTGCATATGCGTCCCCATGGGTTGCTGTTTCAAAAGGGCTTGGAATATCAGGATCTAACGGCTGTGGATTGTAACGGACAGTTGTGTTTGTTTCACAGTTCCAATGATTCATTTTTGCCTTTCGATGTGTTTGCAGCTGGTTTTTTTCTTGTTAGCCGATACGAAGAATACTTGGAGCGGCAGTTTGGAAAGCATGGTCGTTATCCGGCGAAGCATAGTCTTTTGAGCCGGAATAAGGTGTTGGATCAGCCGGTGGTCAATCAATGGGCGCGGATGATTGCTGCTAAGCTGCAGAAATACCACCCCGAGCTTTTGATTCCAAAACCGGAGTTTGATTTTTTAACGACAATCGATATTGATAATGCCTGGGCTTATAAAAACAAGAGTATGGGGCGATTGTTGGGGGCTAGTATGAAAAGCGTGTTTCGAGGACGTTTTCATGAGATTGCAGAGCGTTTCAGGATCTGGTCAGGAGAAGGAGCTGATCCGTATGATACTTACGATTATATTCGAAAGGTATACCGGGGCTTGGAAGGTCACTTACATTTTTTCTTTTTAATTGGGAAACCCGGATGGTTTGATCGTAATATTTCGGCAAAGAACGGTGAGTTTAGAGCTTTGATTCGGGATCTGGCTGATGATTTTGAACTCGGCTTGCATCCCTCTTATCGTTCAAACCGTGTAAAAGGAGAACTGAGCAAAGAGCGTAAGCTTCTGGAGCATATTATTGAAAGGCCTGTTGTTTCAAGTCGTCAACATTACCTGAAGTTACTGTTCCCGGTAACCTACCGACGGTTGATAAAAGCTGGAATTCGGGAAGATTACACTTTGGGGTATTCTGAGACGATTGGTTTTCGAGCCGGAATTGCAACGCCATTCTGTTTTTTCGATCTGAAAGAGGATCAAAAGACCAATTTGAAGATATTTCCTTTTCAATCGATGGATATTACTTTACGCGACTATATGCATAAATCGCCTGATGAGGCTTTGGATTTACTGAAAAAAATGATGTTGGAAATCAAAAAAAGCGGGGGAACTTTTATAAGTTTATGGCATAATGAGAGTTTGAATGATGTTGGTATTTGGAAAGGATGGCGAGGAGTATTTGAAGAGCTCACCACTTTTGCAACAGCTTTGAAAAATGACTGAAATTAGAGTTAACTACTTACAGTACGATCAGGTAGATACGGATAAGTGGGATTGGTGCCTGGCCAATTCATCTAATGCGCTTGTTTATGCTCAGTCGTGGTACCTCGATAAGCTTTGCCCCGGTTGGGATGCTTTGGTTATTGGTGATTACGAATATGTCATGCCTTTAACCTTTCGGGAAAAGTTTGGAATTCGGTATTTATTCCAGCCTCTCTATTGTCAGCAATTGGGTATTTTCCCTCCGCCAAGTAAGGAAATCGCCGATGCTTTTTACAAGGCGGCCCTGGAGCATTTTTCATTTGCACAGATCCATCTGAATTCAAGAAATCGACCGACCAACGATATGCCGGTCGAGGTTCGGTATAATTTGTTACTTAACCTGAATGAACCTTATTCGGACCTGGCTGCCAAATTTTCGCAGCATACCATGCGGAAATTGAGAAAAGCGTCGCACAATCGCCTGAATTTTATAAATGGATTATCTGTCAAGGATTTTCTCGAATTCAAAAAAAGGAATACAAAAGTCCGCTTGAAGAAGCAGGATCTGGAAGGTTTGAGGCAGTTACTGACTTTTTCTTTGTCAAGAAGTTTGGGTGAATTGTACGGAGTTTACGACCGGACTAATGAGCTTTGCGCTGCAGCATTTTTTGTGCGTCACGAGAAGCGTGTAACTTTTATTAATGCGGTCAGTAATGATCTGGGACGTGAACTGGCGGGGATGTATTTTTTGCTCGATCATTTTATACGTCTCCATGCCGGTAAAAACTACATTCTTGATTTCGAAGGATCGATGATTGATGGTGTTGCCCGGATGTATAAAGGTTTTGGAGCTGCTCCTGAAACCTATTATTATCTGGCTTGGAATAATTTGCCCTTTTGGGCAAAATGGTTAAAACGATGAATGAATTTTCAACACAATTAATATCCGAACTGGCAGCAATTACGCCCTTCAGTATGTTGAAGTCGGGGAAATCTTTGCCGGTTTTGCTACCCTTTTATCACTTGGTTTCTGATCAGGATTTGCCCTTTCGGAATAATTACGATTATCCGTCCGTGGCCCAGTTTGAGGGTGATCTGGATTTTCTGTTAAAGCATTTTCGGGCTATCAGTCTCGATGAATTGATGAAGGGCGGTAAGCTCTCGAATTGTTTTCATCTGAGTTTCGACGACGGTCTGCGGGAATGTTATGAAATAGTTGCACCGATCCTTAAACGAAAAGGGGTGCCGGCTTCTTTTTTCATTAATCCCTCGTTTGTCGATAATAAAGACCTTTTCCATCGTTACAAGGCTTCGGAGATTACAGCGATACTGAAAGCCAAAAATATTCACCTTAGTTTGCAGCGAACTTATGCCGATCTGGCCTCGTTGGATGAAATGGCCGAGGAGATTGGTTTAAGCTGGGAAGAATGGTTGGCTGAAAATAAACCCTATATGACATTAGATCAGGTTAAAAGCCTGCAATCTGATGGGTTTATAATCGGCTCCCACTCCATGGATCACCCCGAATTTGAATTGTTGGATGAAGAAACCCAACTTGAAGAAATCCGCGAAAGTATGGATTGGGTTAATCGCAAATTGCAACCATCCATTAAGGCTTTTGCTTTTCCGTTTACCGATTTTGGGGTCGCGGAACAGGTATTTGAAATCTGTCATCGCGATCATATTTTCGATATCAGTTTTGGAACTGCAGGTTTGAAAAAAGAGCGGTTTCCCTTTCATTTTCAACGATTGCCAATGGAAAAAAATATAGACGTCAGCCCTCAAAAGCGGGTGAAAGAGGCTTATATGGCGTACCGTTTGAAAGCTATGCTGGGGAAACATTATGCCAAAAGAATCTAAATGAAACTTCATAAGGTCACCATTAAAGAACTTCCGAACTTTGTCGACAGCAAGTGGTTTCAACAGTTGCCCGTTCACCCCGTTAGTTTAGATCGGGTGCAGTCGTTTAAGGCGAATCCGCACGCACGGGAGGAAGACCAAGTTTTGTATTATTTCGAATCAGACGATGAAATTTTGGCCTTTCGAACGGTTTTTCCGGCTATGCTGAATTCTGAATCGGAGCGGTTTGTTTGGCTTAGCGGAGCCTGGACAGACCCCATTTATCGCAAAACAGGATTGTCGGTCAAGTTGCTGAAAGAGGTGGCTGCCGACTGGAACGGGCGGATGATGGCAACCAACTTTTCACCGG